>CAYUFZ010000164.1:0-6254 GCA_964444025.1 uncultured Emticicia sp. | reverse complement strand
ATGATGATGTTTGACATAATTAAATCTACCATTTTAAGTTTCTTTAAAAGCACAAAATTTTGAAATAATTATTAAAAAAAGCCGTGTAGTTAACCTTAACTTGGCCGACTAAATCATAAAAATAAAGCGAACTTTGCAGGGTAAGATTTCTAGAAATTTTTACATCAAATAATCATTTAAATAACTTTAAATAAATTAAAAAATGGAAAAATTTGTAAAAGAAGACAAAGTGAATTATGTCAATGGACTGAAGGATGGTTATTGGGAAAAATATTATGAGAATGGTAATTTGGAATATAAAGGGTATTATAAGAATGATAAACGAGATGGCAATTGGGAATATTATCGTCATAATGGTCAATTACATTCAAAAGGAACGTATGCTAATGGTAAACAAGAGGGCAATTGGGAACATTACAAAGGTGAGCATTTAAAGTCCAGAGGGAATTATGTTAATGGTAAACAAGAGGGCTATTGGGAATTTTATTGGTCAAAAGATATTTGGGTCAGTGGGTATTATACTAATGGCAAACCTAATGATTATTGGAGCCTTTCACGTAAGGGAACAGTCACAGAAATACATATTTCTGGGAAACTATTTGGGATGTCGGCTTATCCCGTGATTTGTTTAATCGATGCTATAAAGAATTAAACGTTTTCCATAGACTTTCTTTAATTTATACAATTTCAGAGTTTTTAATTCTGAAATTGTATTGTAATGAATTAGCTTTTTGATAGAACAGAATGAAAAATAGTATCCGCTAGTACAAGGAATTGAGTTTTATGATTGGAGACATATTTTTTCATTCGAGGTAGATTAGCTTTCTCAATATAATCTTCAAAATATCTTTTATTAAAAAAAGCCTTATAGTTAACCTTAACTTGGCCGACTAAACCATAAAAATAAAGCGAACTTTGCAGGGTAAGATTTCCGGAAATTTTTACATCAAATAATCATTTAAATAAATTTTTATCATGAAAAAATATTTCACTACAATTGCCTTAATGCTTATTTTAGGCTGGAAATTCTCAAGTAACGCTCAATCCACAGGAGCAAACGTGATTAAAGTATCTCCACTTACTTTTATGAGTGGGAGATTGGCTGCGGTGCATTACGAAAGGCAAATCGGCAAGCAATTTACATTTGGGATAGGAGCTGCCCCGCTTTTCTGGAGACCATTATTTGGAAGTATTTCGTATCCTATAACAGAGTTTAAAAATGGATTTAGCGTAGATCCAGAGTTTCGTTGGTATGCAAAGTCGGATAAAGTAATGGACGGTTTCTTCGTAGGATTATACGGGTCTTATATAAAATCTAACTGGATAACGGAATTGTAAGTATAATACCTATGATGTTAATCAAAGGAAGATAACAAGTGGTATTCAATTTGGTACTGAAAAATTGATTGGAGAGCATTTTGTTTTTGACTTTTATACGGGGGTAGGTTTTTTTAAGAAAAATACAGACGCAACCAATCAAAGAACAAATAGAATAGAGAATGAAGCCACTGGAGGTCCAAATTTGCGTTTGGGTTTTAGTGTAGGGTATCGTTTCTAAACTAAAATAAGAAGCATTCGATAGACACATTATCAAATGTCTATCGAATGCTTCTTCGATTAATTCTAAAGATTAATCGAATATTTCCTTAAAAAATGATTATTTTTGCCAAAAATTAAGAACACAAATCAGCTTTTTGATCGAAACGACATGGCAGAAATCAGCAAAACTTACAATCCGAAAGAAATAGAAGACAAATGGTATCAATATTGGATAGCTAACCAATATTTCAAGTCAAAGCCCAATCCTGATAAAGAACCTTATACCATTGTCATTCCTCCACCCAATGTTACGGGGGTTCTGCACATGGGACACATGCTGAACAATACCATACAGGATGTATTGGTACGTAAAGCAAGAATGGAAGGGAAAGAAGCTTGTTGGGTGCCTGGCACAGACCACGCTTCTATTGCAACAGAGGCAAAAGTGGTGGCAATGTTGAAGGAAAAAGGAATCAATAAAAGCGATTTGAGTCGAGATGAATTTTTGAAATATTGCTGGGAATGGACTGAAAAATACGGCGGCATTATCTTACAACAACTCCGAAAATTAGGAGCTTCTTGCGATTGGGATAGAACCCGATTTACAATGGAGCCAAGTTTGTATGACGCTGTGATTGAGGTTTTTGTTGATTTACACAACAAAGGAGACATTTATCGTGGACATCGAATGGTCAATTGGGATCCGCAGGCAAAAACAACTGTCTCGGACGAAGAGGTGATTATGAAAGATATCCAACAAAAATTGTACTATATACGATACGATGGAGAGGAGGGAAGTGTGACTATTGCCACCGTACGGCCTGAAACCATCATGGCTGATGCGGCAATTTGTGTTCATCCAGAGGATGAAAGATTCAAACATCTCATCGGTAAAAAAGTGAAAATACCATTGATAGAACGTGAAATTTCTATTATTGCTGATGAGTATGTAGAAATGGATTTTGGTACTGGATGTTTGAAAGTTACTCCAGCACATGACCAAAATGATTATGCTCTCGGACAAAAACATGGCTTAGAGATAATTGATATTTTGACGGACGATGGAAAATTGAATGAAAAAGCTCAAATTTTAGTAGGAGAAGATAGATTTATTGCCCGAAAGAAAATCGCAAAAATGCTGATAGAGTCGGGGAATTTGGTGAAAGAAGAAGAGTATAAATCAACTGTCGGAACTTCCGAAAGAACCGGTGCCGTGATTGAACCAAAGCTGTCTTTGCAGTGGTTTTTGAAAATGAAAAGAATTTCTGAACCGGCACTCGAAAATGTGATGAATGATACCATTCAGCTGATTCCACCTAAATTCAAAAATACTTATAGCTATTGGATGGAAAATGTTAGGGATTGGTGCATTTCTCGTCAGCTATGGTGGGGGCATAGAATTCCGGCATATTATCTCAGCGATGGAACATGTATCGTGGCAAAATCTAAGGAAGAAGCTCTGAAAATTGCTCGTGAAAAATATCAATTATATGCCTTAAGTGAATCTGACTTGAGCCAAGATGAAGATGTTTTGGATACGTGGTTTAGTTCTTGGCTTTGGCCAATATCTGTATTCGATGGATTTAAAGACCCTGATAATGAGGATATTAATTATTATTACCCGACCAATGATTTAGTAACCGCTCCTGAAATTTTGTTTTTTTGGGTAGCACGTATGATTATTTCTGGCTATGAATACAAAGGAACATATCCGTTTAAAAATGTGTATCTGACGGGTATTGTGAGGGATAAGTTGGGTAGAAAAATGTCCAAATCTTTAGGAAATTCCCCTGACCCTATTGATTTGATTGAAAAGTATGGGGCGGATGGCGTTCGTACCGGAATGTTGTTTAGTTCACCGGCAGGAAATGACTTGCCTTTTGACGAAAAATTATGCGAACAAGGACGTAATTTTAGTAATAAAATTTGGAATGCTTTCCGATTGATTAAAGGATGGGAAGTGGCTGATGAGCAGGCTTCTGCAAGTAATCGCTTGGCAATATCTTGGTTTAAGTCCAAAATGAATAAAGTTTTGGCAGAAACTTTAGACCATTATAATAAGTTCCGAATGTCTGATGCTTTGATGAGTACGTATAATCTTATTTGGGATGATTTTTGCTCATTATATCTGGAAATGATTAAGCCCGATTATGTTGATGGAAAAGGATTGCCAATAGATGCGGAAACATACCAAGAAACGTTAGAGATTTTTGATGAATTGATGCGTTTGATTCACCCTTGGATGCCGTTTATTTCGGAAGAATTATGGCAAAACATCAAGGAAAGAAAAGAAAATGAATCGATTTGTGTGCAAGAGTTTCCTAAAGGCGGTGAGGTAAATGAGGCTTTATTAGCAGATTTCGAACTATTGTTGGAGATTGTTTCGACGGTTCGAAATACAAGAAATGCCAAGCAAATTTCGCCAAAAGAGGCTTTGCCTTTGGCTGTTAAAACAGAAAACCAAGCTCGCTATGAAAGTTTGTCTGGTCTGATTAAAAAAATGGCAAATATATCTACTATTACTTATGTATCAGAGTCGAATGAAGGATTTAGCTTTGTCATCAAAGGAGATGAATTGAGCATAGATTTAGGAAGCAATATTGATGTAGAGGAAGAAAAATTAGCTTTACAGAAAGAATTGGAGTATGTGGCAGGATTTAAAAAATCAACAGAGGCGAAGCTTGCCAATGAGCGATTTGTCCAAAATGCCAAACCTGAATTGGTTGAAAGAGAACGTCAAAAATTAGTAGATGCAGAGGCTAAAATAAAAGCTTTAACCGAAGCTATTGCAAAATTAGGATAAAATCAAATAAAGGAGGAGGTTGAAAAACCTCCTTTTTCAATGATAAAACATGAACTTATTTGAAACGATTGATTCATCAAAAAATTTACTTCCTCAAGATGGACTAGTAAATTATTGGGGAAAAATCCTGAAACCAGAGCAAATAAAGAACTTTTTTGAGCGATTGATAGAAGAAATTCATTGGGAGAACGACCGTGTATTCCTATTTGGCAAATTAATCGAAACCAGAAGAAAAGTAGCTTGGTATGGACAGGAGGATTTTGAATATATTTATTCCAAAGTTCCTAAAAAAGCGTTGCCGTGGATTCCGCTACTTTTAGAATTAAAGACAATCACAGAAACTATCACGGGAGAAACGTATAATTCGTGCTTGCTGAATTTATACCACAATGGAGCTGAAGGAATGTCTTGGCACAGCGATGATGAAAAAGAACTCAAGAAAAATGGAGCAATAGCTTCGCTAAGCTTCGGAGCAGAGCGTAAATTTCAATTCAAACACAAAAATTCCGGAGAAACAATTTCTATTTTACTTGAAAATGGAAGTTTATTGCTCATGAATGGACTTACTCAAAAATTTTGGCTTCACCGACTGCCTATCTCTCGTCGGATTACTGAGCCTCGTATCAATCTAACTTTTCGAACAATCGAGCAAGGGAGATAATCTTTTTCAATATTCTGTTTTTAATTGCACTATTTTGCTGAATTTTATTAATATTTGCATTGATAACAGTATTGAACCCTAATGAAATGAAATTTTTTAAACTCTACATTTTTATTGTGGCATTTTATGCCCAATCTACTTTTGCCCAAACTCCTGAAGGAACAGTAGTTTCGAAAATAATTCAATCGAAAGCACTTGTAAATTCGGGTGGAGAAAATCCGAATCGTAAAATATCGGTTTATCTTCCACCTAATTATGAAAAATCTACCAAAAGATATCCAGTAATATATTATTTACATGGTTTTATGGGCAATGATGCCATCAATGCAGGAATGAAAGCGATTTTGGATGAAGCAATTGCCTCCGCCAAAATTCGCCCATATATTTTAGTTATTGCGGATAATTATACCTTGTTTGAAGGAAGCTTTTACAGCAATTCATCGCTTATCGGCAATTGGGATGAGTTTATGTCAAAAGAATTGGTGAATTTTATCGACGAAAACTTCAGAACGATTCCTCAAAGAGACAGTCGTGGAATCGCTGGTCATTCGATGGGTGGGTACGGTGCTTTTAAAATCGCAATGTTGCATCCAGATGTTTTCAGCTCAACCTATGCTTTGAGTCCAGGTTTGTTGGCATTTGTCAAAGAATTTGGCCCGAATAGTACCTCTTTTGCCGAACTTCAATCCATAAAATCGGTAGAAGAGCTGAAAAAATCGTACTATCCTAAAGTATTGGTGGCAGTAGGTCGTGCTTGGTCGCCTAATCCGAACAAACCGCCTTTCTATTGCGATATGCCATTTATGTTTGAGAATGGGAAAATGATTGTTAATCAGGAGGTTTTGAATAAATGGGAAGCAAATATGCCCGTTTATATGGTGGGGAAATATGCCGATAATCTTCGCCAGCTCAAAGCTATTAAACTAGATTGGGGAAGAAATGATTCTCCTCGTTTTCCAGTTCAAATTGGGATGTTGAGTCAAAGACTTGAAAATTTGGGAATCGAACATTTTGCTGAAGAGTACATCGGCAATCATGGGAATAAAATTTGGACCAAGGATGGTCGTGTGCTTCACGATATGTTGCCTTTTTTTAATGATTATTTAGTGTTTTAATTCTTAATTTGAAGAGAAATGTTGGCATTGACAGGTTTTTTTATCATCATATTATTTTTGACGGCAATCATGTCTAAGCGAATGTCTGTGATGACCGCTTTGGTATTGATTCCCGTAATAGTAGCCTTATTGGTAG
>CAYUFZ010000163.1:0-6271 GCA_964444025.1 uncultured Emticicia sp. | reverse complement strand
TTCATCACAAAATGATAATCTTTTCCATACGCATATTTTGAGATTTTATAATCCGTTTCTTGTTGGCTTAATTGCTCTTCAGGAAAATAATTCAAAAAAAGAGTAATGACAGATTTCGCCCCATCTACCAAGAGTCGAGGGTCTAGCCTCTTATCAAAATAATTTGCCATGTATGCCATTTTTCCGTGATAATTTTGTGTCAGCCATTGCTCCAGTAAAGGAGCTTCTTCCTCCAGAAAATCAGCTTTAGAAATGCCGCAAGCCTCAAAACCAAGCTCTTTTGCTCGATTTTTTATCATCTCAGCTGTCTGTTTTTTTTTACTTTCCAACATATCGATTTATTTTATTCAAAACAAACGTCTCAAATTCTTCTGACGGAGCAATTTCAATCTCAATCGGAACAAAATAAAAATGCTTTTGCTCCTCAGGGCTCAGTAGCGGTTTTAGTTTTACAAAATCTTTCTCTGTTGTGATAATTTGCGGAACTAATCGAAAGTCTCCACTCCCAAAAATTATTTTTTCTACATCTTTGCGTTGAAAATTATAATGGTCGGGATAATCTTGAATTTGCTTAATCAACAAGCCATTTTTCTCTAAATATTCTACAAAAACCTCGGGTTTAGCAATTCCAGTTACAACAATCACAGGTTTTGATACATCAAAATCCGAGGTATAAGTATAAGAACAAAAATTTTTGTATGAAATGGATGAAAAATAAATCGGCACCTCTTTAGGAATAATCTGATACAATTGTGTGGTAAAATATGCCTTACGCACGTCATTCAGTTGGTGAGGACATTTAGTCACAATGATGGCATCTGCCCGATTAGCACTTTTTCTTTCGTCTCTCAATTTTCCCAGCGGAAACAGATAATCATCAAAAAATGGTCTGTTAAAATCACAAAGTAAGATGTTTAAATGTGATTTTATTGCTCGGTGCTGAAAAGCATCATCTAAAATAACTATCTCATTATCAGTAAATAACCGCTGAATTTCACGAACCCCCTCTATTCTTTTTTCACAAACAGCAACATGCACATTCGGACTAAACTTCAAAAAATATTGGGTTGGCTCGTCACCAATTTGATTGGCATTTGTTGGATTTTGAGCCAAAACAAACCCCTTGGTTTTTCTTTTATACCCTCGGCTTAAAATACTTATTTTATATTTTTTCGACAATAAACGCACCAAATACTCCACATGAGGCGTTTTGCCTGTTCCTCCTAAATTCAAATTCCCGACATTTATCGTAAAGACTTCTGGGCTTGTGGATTTTTTGATGTTTTTATCATACAAAAAATTCCGGATAGAAATGATAAGCTTAAGCAACAAAGTCGGCAGTAAAATAAGTAAATTCAGAAAAGAGTAATTCATTCAGGATAATTTTTAAATATTCTTTGATTTGAAGAATTACATCTTCAAACAATTAAATTACATAAAACTCAAAATAGACATCTATCTAAAGCAAAAGTTTATGTACTTTTGCCAAAATTAAACATTTTTCGATGGGATTGAAAGTCAAATGGTTGAAACATACTCTGAATTTTAAATTTAAAGCTGGTACTTCACGTGGATTTTATACCGAAAAAGACAGCTTTTTTATCAAGGTTTATGACTCAGAAAATCTGAATATTTTTGGATTAGGCGAAGCCGCTCCACTCAAAGGATTAAGCATCGATGATTTGGACAATTTTGAAGAGATTTTAGATGATATCTGTCGAACCTTCAATCAGCTTGATTTGGAAGTTTTTGAGTGGAATCTTTCGATTATACTGACCCAGCTCATCGACGATTGCTACCCTTCTATAAAATTTGCTTTTGAAACAGCTCTTTTGGATTTTATGAACGGAGGGCAGCGGATTATTTTTAATAATGCCTTTGTCAAAGGTGAAAAATCTATCCCTATTAATGGGTTGGTTTGGATGGGTGATAAAGAATTTATGAATAATCAAGTAAGCGAAAAGCTCCGTGCCGGATTTGGCACCATCAAGATAAAAGTGGGGGCAATTAATTTTGAGGAAGAGCTGTCGGTTTTAAGTTCAATCCGTAAAGAATATTCTGCTGAGCAAATTACCTTGCGTGTAGATGCAAATGGAGCTTTTTCTGAAAATGACGTATGGCAAAAACTCGAAAAACTATCTGATTATCAGATTCATAGCATCGAACAACCCATCAAACAAGGCAAGCCTGATAGCATGAAAGCCCTCTCCGCCAAAAGCCCTATTCCAATTGCATTAGACGAAGAGCTGATAGGCGTGAGCGATTATGTCAAGAAAATGCAATTATTAAAGCACATACAACCCCAATACATTATTTTAAAACCAACCCTTTTGGGTGGCTTGCAACATTGTAAAGAATGGATTGAAATCGCTACTCGTTTGAAAATCGGCTGGTGGATGACCTCAGCTTTGGAGTCTAATATTGGCTTGAATGCCATTGCTCAACTTACCGCCCAATACAAAAGCAATATCCCCCAAGGCTTAGGAACTGGCGAACTATACCACAATAACATCGAAAGCCCATTAGAAGTAAAAGATGGAAATTTGCATTATCAGACGCAACATACTTGGAATTTAGGAGCTATTTTTTGATTTTTTCATAAATAAATAGAATAATTTGCCAACAATTCGTCGAAAATGGGAGTTTAAATCATAAAAAATATCATGTACGTTTCATTACATATTGTCAGATACCCTAAAAAATATATTCCATTTGCTTTCTTATCAATGGCTTTTTTTAGAATTCCATTATTTTTTACCAAAGAAATCAAATTTTGGAAACTTTTGGGATGTGGGAAAAACGGAACATTTGATATTATTCCTGATTTACAACAATGGGGTTTGATGTGTGCTTGGGAAAATGAAACAGATTGGGAAAACTTTAAAAAAAAGTCTATTATTTGGAAATTTTGGCAGCTATTTACCTCAGAACAATGGACTTTTGTCGGAATTCCTTGTGAAGCCCACGGAGCATGGGACAATAAAATGCCATTCCAAACCACAAAAACCATAGATTCTCAGCAGACAACAACAGCTGTGGCAGTACTGACCCGAGCAAGCATCAGAATAAGTAAACTTCGTCGTTTTTGGCAAAATGTACCCATCGCCGCCGCAAAACTCAACCAAGCGGAGGGTTTTATTTTTTCAGTGGGCATTGGCGAAACCCCCTTCATCAACCAAGCTACATTTTCCATTTGGGAAAGTCCGGACATGGTAAAAAAATACGCTTATCAACAAAAAGCTCATGCCGAGATTATTAAGAAAACCCGAAAAGAAAAATGGTATTCAGAAGAATTATTCGCTAGGTTCGTACCTATTAAAACCGAAGGGACTATTCAGGGAACGAACCCCTTTCCTCTTCCGTAATTTTAATACCAATCAGGCAATTTTTTATTTTTTTCAATAATTCTCCATTAATAGCCATTCTAGGCACGATTATTGATTAAGCTCATTTATAGCTTAATAGAAAGATGCTTCGTATTCAGAAATTTTTAATAAATTCCATTCTGCTTATCCTGTTTTTTGCATTCCATACTTTCGGACAACAGCATACAGAACCCTCGTCTTGTCAAAATCCTGGTACAGGTTTTGCCTTGGGTGGAGCATTTTCTCTTGAATCAGAATTCAAACAAAGTTTTGTTTGCCTGAACTCTCAAACACCCAATGCCCTCGTCAATATTATTCCTAAAAATGATGCAAACATCAAAAATGCAGGTTATATTTTTAATTTCACCGATGGACAAACCCTAAACAACTTTCCTTCTGAGCCAAAACTGAGCTATCAAGTGTCGAATCCAGGCAAATACTGGGTACTACAAGGAGCTACTAGTAATACAGAAAGTGGCATTCCGCTTGTCACGTGCCGCTCTATTGAGGTCGTTTATACAGAAAAACCCGACATCGATATCAGCCCATGCAATGACAAAAGTCTGACCATTACTTTTAAAAACACTACTATTAACCAAAAACATCAGAAATACCGCATTATTTGGGGAGATGAAAATAATCAGAGTGACGGCGAATTTATCAATATTAGCCAACTCCCTCTGAAAGTTTCGCATGTGTATCTTTCTGCCCCAAGCAGCTCTCCCTTGGTCGTTGCCATTTCAGGAGAAAATCCCAATTGTACAAGTAGCCCCATCCAAATTACCAATCAAAAAGAAAATCCGAGCATCGATTTATTAGAAGGATTTGAGGAGGGTAAAACAAATAAAATCACCTTTTCAGAGGGCAGTCCAAATATGGACTATCGCATCGAACAAAAAACCAATAATGGAATATGGACCGATACTGGCAAGTTTTTGAGTCGAGCAGCCAGCGAAAGCAACAAGTCGATAAATTTGACAGGATTTGACACAAAGCAACAATATTGTTTCAGGCTTAATGGTACAAATGGATGTGGATTAACCTCTATTTCGAACGAATTATGTACAATTGTTGCTCAATTTGATGCCTCAAACCCTAAGAAAATACCATTTACTTGGACATCAACTTCGGGCAATGTAAAAGAATATCAACTGAATTACAGCGACTATCCCTCTGGTGAAAACGGAAACATCGCAAGCCCCAATCCGAGCAATAATCCAAATGTAGAAATAGAAGGACTAGATTGTAGTAAAAAATATCAATTTTACATTACTGCCATGATTCAAAAAGAGAACAATGGCACTATCATCGTAAAATCGCCCCTTTATTTACTTGAAACCAAATCTAAAACCACCTTAAATCCTATTTCTGTTGCATCTGTTACAGTAGAAAGCCAACGATTAATCCAATTTAGTCCAAGTCCATTCAGTGCAAATGATGCCCTTGGCAATACCATTATTTCAAAATATCATTTCTTTCGAAAAGAAGGAAATAGCCCAAATTACCAGCCAATAGCAGAAGCCGACAACATCCAATTCCCTTTGGCAGATTCGAGTGTTAATACTTCCGAAAAACAATATTGCTATAAAGTCAGCTATGAAGACGAATGTAGCAATACCTCTGAACAATCAGAGGCATTTTGCAGTATTTTACTAAAAACAGCCTCTTTAGGAACTATCCAATGGTCTGCCCTGAATATCAATACCAGTAGCTCCACCTCGTATGAATACATTGTAGAAATAATTGAAGAAGATGGAAATATCAAAGTTTTAAAAAACACCGTGGACAATCAGTTGGATATAAGAGATTATGTAGAAGAATTTGTCAAGACCAGCAAGAAAAACCCAACTTTACGAATCAAAGGGATTCAGTACTACAAAATCAATATCAATGGAACACATTTTGATTTTCCATTATACTTTTATTCCAATCCACTGACCATTGATGTACCCGCCCAGGTATATTTCCCAACAGCCTTTACACCCAACGCAGACGAATTCAATCCAAGTTTTCGAGCAATCGGGCGATTTGTAGCAGACTTTAACCTAAAAATATTCGATAGATGGGGAAGATTGGTATATGAAGGAAAAGACCTTGAACAAGGATGGGATGGAACAGACAATGGCGGAACAATTGCCGCAGCTGGAAATTATACCTATACTGCCAATATCACTTCATTTAGTGGCAAGACTATTCAAACCTCAGGATTAATTCAATTATTAAGATAAAAAATATTCATCAATTTACTATATCTTTTATATTTGCAAAAGAAACAAAAACCAATAAGACAATGAACATGGGAGATATTTTTGGGTTAGCAAGTAAAATGAAAGACATGCAAGCCCGAATTGGAGAAGCACAAGAAAATTTGAGTAAAATTACAGAAATCGGAGAATCTGGTGCAGGAATGGTAAAAGCGGTTGCCAATGGAAGAAAACAAATTATTAGCATCGAAATTGACGACGATTTAGTCAAGATTAGCGATAAAAATATCCTTCAAGACTTAATTGTAGCAGCGGTAAACAAAGCGTTGGAAAATGTTGAAGTTCGGGCGAAAGAAGAATTTAGAAAATCTACAGGTGACCTTTTGCCAAACATTCCTGGTATGGACTTAGAAGGCTTATTCAAATAAAAATATGGCAAAATTAGCCGTTGTAATTCTCAATTATAATGGGAGACATTTTCTCGAAAAATATCTTCCGGGTATTGTCGCTCATTCTTCGGATTTCGCCATTGTCGTGGCAGACAATGCCTCCGAGGACGACTCTATTCGGTATTTATCCGAATACTTTCCACAAATTAGCATCATTCGACATAATAAAAATCACGGATTCGCAGGAGGATATAACGAAGCTCTAAAGCATCTGGAGGCAGAGTATTATGTTCTTTTGAACTCAGATGTAGAA
>CAYUFZ010000162.1:0-6330 GCA_964444025.1 uncultured Emticicia sp. | reverse complement strand
TTCGGCCCTATTGTGATGGTTGAATTAATGTGGAATGTAAATCAACCAGGTCGTTGGAGAAGACCACAATTAGTAAGTGAATTGAAAGAGGCTGATATTGATTGGAAACGTTATTTAATGAACCGTCCGTTTGAGGCTTTTGACCCAAGAAAATATTTGGAATATCGTTTGTTCTGGCCTTACTCTTCGGGTATTCCTGGACAATGGATGAGCCATCAAATCGATACTGTTCACTGGTTTAGTGGCTTGTCGCATCCTCGTAGTGCCGTAGCAAATGGCGGTATTTACCAATGGAAAGACGGACGTACCAATGCCGATACGATGACTGTTGTGTTTGATTATGGCCCAGCAAACGACCCAACTTCGGGATTCCAAGTTCAATTTACCTCAAGATTCTCTAATTCTGCTGGTGAAACGAAAGAATTATATTATTCAAATGGTGGAATGATTAATTTGGATACTAATGAAATTAGCCCGACGGGTGGTCTTTCAGAAGGGCAGGCAAAGGCAATGGGAATGAAGCCTAATTTATTGCCTCGTATGACTTTGCAAGGGGAAAAAGTGGTATATGATGCGAATACTGGCGGAGATACACTAACTTTCAATCACGTGAAAAATTGGATGGAATGTGTTCGTGATAGAAAAACACCAAATGCTCCAATTGAAGCGGGGTATCAACACTCCATTGCGAATATCATGGCTACTGCGGCTTACCGCACTGGATTAAAAGTTACTTTTGATGAAAAAACGCAAGAAGTAATGGCTGGAGGAAAGCCTTTTAAATATTAATCTAATAAAATAGAAGCTGCTTCATTTAGGCAGCTTCTATTTTTTAAAAAGAGAAAATTATTTTCTTAATTCTCTTTTTAGAATTTTTCCAGATGCACCCATTGGAAGGGCATCCATTATTTCAACAATTCTAGGATATTTATACGAAGCAATTCTTTCTTTTATCCAATCGATTAATTCTTGTTGAGAAGATTGAACAGAAGGTTTCAAAACAACGCAGGCTTTTATTTCTTCTCCATATTCTTCATGCGGAACACCAATCACTGCCACCATAGAAATAGCTGGATTTTGAATCATAATTTCCTCAATTTCTCTAGGATATACATTATATCCGCCTCTGATTATCATATCTTTGGTACGATCTACGATAAAATAATAGCCATCTTCGTCTCGATAGCCAACATCGCCTGAATGTAACCACCCATTGATGATGGTTTCTGCCGTTGCCTCAGGACGTTTATAATATCCCTTCATGACATTATGCCCTCGATAGCATATTTCACCTTTTTGGTTTGAATCTAGGAGATTTCCATTCTCATCTTGAATGCTGACTTCTACTCCCCAAGCCGGAGTACCTACGGAGCCAGGTTTTCTGATTTGATGTGGGTGATTGAACGTAACAACGGGCGAGCCTTCGGACATCCCGTAGCCTTCTAAAATTGATACTTCAAATTTTTGTTCAAAATCTTTTAAAACCTGAACAGGTAAAGCTGCTCCTCCTGAAACACATGAACGTAAATTTGATTTTATTTTATTCAAATCGAATTTTTCGAGTTCGGGGTAATTTAATAGCCCCCAATACATCGTCGGAACGCCTGCAAAATGAGTAACGCCCTCTTTTTCAATTAGATGTAAAACCATTTCGGCATCAAACCTTGGCACAATAACTGCTGTTGCTCCTTGGTAAACACATGCCAACATACAAACGACTTGTCCAAAAATATGAAATAAAGGAAGTACCAACATAGGCTTATCCTGATGCCGAAGCTCCAATAAATCACGACTTAAATTGGCATTTAGAAATAGATTTGAATGGCTCAATTCTGCACCTTTGGGCTTTCCTGTAGTTCCCGATGTGTATATAATCACGGCGGTATCATCTGGAGAAGTGAAATAAGATTGAAAAGAAATGGGTTTATCTGCAATGAAATGACCTAAAGTTTGGGTAGAAGCTATCGGAGAACTATCGGTGAAATTCGGGGTAATCATCATAAAATGCTCGCAAGAATTGGTTTGCTCGAAACCTGCAAATCCTTCTTGCCCCATTGGTAATTCAGGTGTTCCTACAAAACAAAAGTAAGCTTTGGCATCGGAGTCTTGTAGGTGATAAGCAATCTCATTTCTTTTTAATAAGACACTGAGTGGAACAACCGTCGCTCCGGTTTTGAGTATTCCGAAGTAAATCATAGGAAAATAGGGCAAATTCGGGCAAGTTAATGCAACTTTGTCGCCGTAGCCTATTCCAATTTCAGAAAGTCCATTTGCAATTTGATTGCTGACGGCATTTAATTGTGCATAAGTAATTCTTTTATCAGCAAATACAATCGCTTCTTTCAGAGGAGATTGACGGGAATGATGTTCGAGGGTTGAGCTTAAATTAAACATGGTGATAGCGTTGTAAAGTTTTTGATGCAAATTAGTAAAAATTGTATTTTGTTGTGATTTTTTTGTTGAAAATTTAGAACTATTTAAAAGGTGATGGATAGCAGAAATTTTTCCGTTTGATTCGAAAAGCCTTCGTTTGTATGAAATCCAAATATTAATCATTGATAATCAGTTTATTAAAAAAAGCTTTATTAACAATGCTTGATACACGAAAAAAATACCCGAAATACAAGAGGAACATTTTTATAAACAAAAATAATTTTATATTTGTAAAATTTATTTATTTGATAATCAACCTTAACTAATTAAAATGAAGAAAAACTACCTCCATATTTTCTTCCCATTTTTGTTATATCCTATGCTTTGGTCATGTGAAACAAAGAAAGTTGATTATAACACGCAAATCAAACCAATATTAAACAAATATTGTATCAGTTGCCATGGAGGAGTGAAAAAACAGGGAGGTTATAGCCTTCTTTTTGAGGAAGAAGCTTTAGGGAAAGGCAAATCAGGGAAAATCGGAATAGTGCCAGGAGATGCCGAAGCAAGCGAATTGTACCAAAGATTAATCACAGATGACCCCGAGGAGCGTATGCCTCACGAGAAACAAGCACTTTCGACAGAAGAAATAGAAACCATCAAGATTTGGATTGACCAAGGGGCGACTTGGGATTTACATTGGGCATATAAACCCGTACAGGAAGCTGAAATTCCAGAGGAAGATGACGCATGGGTGAAAAATGATATCGATAAATTTATTTTACACAATGCAGCAGATAAAGGCTTAAAAGTGTCGCAACAAGCACCAACAGAAGATTTATTGAGACGTTCGGCATTAGATATCATTGGATATCCGCAGGAGTCAAACGTAAAAAATGAATTTCTAAAAAAACCTACGGATACAAATTATGAAAAATGGATAGACAATTTGCTCCAATCGCAAGCCTATGGCGAAAAATGGGCGGGTATGTGGTTGGATCTCGCTCGATATGCCGATACCAAAGGCTATGAGCGAGATGGTAAGCGGAATATTTGGCGATACCGAGATTGGCTAATTAAGTCGTTTAATGAAGATAAACCGTATAATCAATTTGTTACCGAACAATTAGCGGGTGATTTACTTCCCAATCCTACCGAAGACCAATGGATAGCGACTGCTTTTCATCGAAATACCATGACAAATGATGAAGGTGGCACCGATAATGAAGAGTTTAGGGTTGCAGCTGTGATTGATAGGGTGAATACGACTTGGGAAACACTGATGAGTACGACTTTTTCATGTGTGCAGTGTCATGGGCATCCTTATGACCCGATTTCGCAGGAAGAATACTATAAATTTTTTGCTTTTTTCAATAATACCCGAGACGAGGATACATACGATGATTATCCAGTTTTAAGGCATTTAAACGAATCTCAAAAAAACAGCTTATACTCATTGGAAACTTGGCTTTCTCGGCAGGTTTCGGACAAGCAAAAAAAAGCATTGGTGAATTTCATCAAGACTTTGCAGCCTTCATACAATTCGCTTAAATGCGACCACTTTACAAATGCCGAGCTTAGTGATACAAAATGGTTGGCGATGAGAAATAAAGGGGTAGCAAGGCTGAAAAATGTCAATCTTTCTGGAAAAAATAGCTTAATTATGAGGTATTCAGCGAATATCTCTGGTGGAATTTGGGTAATCAAAGTAGATGAACCGTCTGGAAAAACCCTCGCTCAGGTATCTGCTTCTCAATTGAAACCTACTTCGGGTTGGAGTACTTTGGAGATTCCTCTTGTACCAATATCGGGAGTGCATGATTTGTATTTTTTGTATAATAATCCTGAGCTAAAAGACCCAAACAAAACAGGAATTTCTTTTGATTGGTTTTATTTTTATGAGGGATTCCCGACTGGAATCGAGTCGGAAATGTATCGAAAGAAATTCAACGCTTTGGTCGCAGAAAAATCTGAATCTACGCCAATTATGATTGAAAATCCAAGTGATTTTCATCGAAAAACCAATGTTTTTATCAAAGGGAATTGGCTTTCACTGGGGAAAGAGGTTGGTATGGGTATTCCGAAATATATTGGTAAATGGCCTGAAAATGCTCCTCAAAATCGACTTGGACTTGCAAAATGGATGACATCCGAGGAGCATCCTTTATTTGCAAGAACGATAGTCAATCGTGTCTGGGAGCAGTTATTCGGCATAGGTCTGGTCGAAACCCTCGAAGATATGGGTTCGCAGGGGGCTGTTCCTATCAATCAGCCATTGCTCGATTATTTATCTTTCAAACTGATGAAAGAATATCGTTGGTCGATAAAGAAATTAATTAAGGAAATAGTCCTTTCATCGACTTATCGGCAAGATTCGAGGGCTTCGGAGGAGCAATTATCCAAAGACCCACTCAACAAATTTTTCGCCCGAGGAGTACGTGTCAGGCTTTCAGCAGAGCAAATTCGAGACCAAGCATTGGCGGTGAGCGGAATGATAAATAAAGAAATGTATGGACCGCCGGTGATGCCTTACCAACCAGAAGGAATATGGAATTCTCCTTGGAGTGGCGACTATTGGAAGCTGTCGGAAGGAGGGCAGCAATACAGAAGGGCTATTTATACGTTTTGGAAACGAACAAGCCCTTATCCAAGTATGATTACTTTTGATGCCATGGGCAGAGAAGTTTGTACCTCTAGGCGTATCAAAACCAATACACCTTTGCAAGCATTGGTTACGCTTAATGATTCAGTATATGTAGATTTGGCGGAAAAATTATCTCAAAGAGCCTTGAAAATCGCCAAAGGCAATACCATTGAAAGTATTCAGATTTCGTATAAATTAGCAACAGGCAAAGCTCTCAATGCCAAAAGTAGGGCAGTGCTTCATGATTTTTATCAGAAGGCACTAAATGATTTTAAGAGAAAAATACCTAAAAATTATCCCCAAGGAGCAAAGAGTGCAGAAGCTGCGGCTTTGGTTTTGGTGAATAATGTTATTCTCAATCTTGATGAAGTAATCACCAAAAGCTGATGGAAAAGATATATAATGAAGCAATATTGAAAAAATTGGAAGCTGAAACCCGGAGAAATTTCTTGAAACAGGGGTTTCTATCGCTTGGCGGCTTAGCCTTGGGTAGTTTGTTGTCTTGTGAACAAAAACCAAGTCATATTCTCACCGATTTATCCAATCCTTTAGGAGCAAAATCGCCCCTGTTTGCCCCTAAAGCTAAGGCGGTTATTTATTTACACATGGCAGGGGCTCCGTCGCAGCTCGAATTGTTTGAGTACAAACCCGACCTTGATAAACTTGATGGGCAGGATTGTCCCCAATCTTTTCTCGAAGGTAAAAAATTTGCCTTTATCCGTGGCGTTCCCAAAATGTTGGCTTCTCAAGCAAAATTTCGTCAGTTTGGACAGTCGGGTGCTTGGTTAAGTAATTATCTTCCTCATTTGTCCAATGTGGTAGATGAAATAAGCTTTTTGAAAGGGGTTACAACCGACCAATTTAATCATGCTCCAGCCCAATTGTTGATGCAAACCGGTAGTGCAAGGTTGGGCAGACCTTCCATGGGGTCTTGGGTTACCTACGGATTAGGGTCTGAAAATAGCAATCTTCCTGCATTTGTGGTGCTTACCTCGGGCGGAAATAATCCCGATGCGGGTAAAAGTATTTGGGGAAGCGGATTTCTTCCCTCGGTTTATCAGGGGGTACAATGTCGGTCTGAAGGTGACCCCGTATTGTTTATAGAAGACCCAAAAGGAATTTCTCGCAATTTAAGAAAAGCGTCTATTGATGCCATTAACCAAATAAATTTGGAAGAATACAATACTTACCAAGACCCAGAGATTCTGAGTAGAATTAGTCAGTATGAATTGGCTTATCGGATGCAGATTTCTGTGCCAGAAGTGATGAATATCAACAATGAACCCGAATATATTCATCAAATGTATGGAACA
>CAYUFZ010000161.1:4130-6434 GCA_964444025.1 uncultured Emticicia sp. | reverse complement strand
TGATGTGCAGCTTACCTCTGCCAAGAGATGGACTACCAAGATGAGTTTGGCTCAATTTAGCGTGATTACGGGGCAAAGTAAGTTTCCTGATTTTTTAAAAAAGGATTTAATCAATGACACAACATTAGCGATTTATTCTAATGGAGAAATAAATTATAAATTACGAGGAATCCAAGCGAAAGTTCGTGTTCTTTGGAATTACAGCACTCCTGAGGGTGGAGATACTCATTATTCGATTATGAAAGGAACTCGTGCGAATGTTGAGATAAGACAAGGAAAAGCAGAGAAATTCACTCCTCAATTGTATATTCAGACATCTAAAGTATCGGATGCCGAATTGTTGCGTGCATTTGAAGGCCTACAAAAAAAATATCCAGGTATTGCTCTAAAAAAAGTAAACAAAGAGTGGCTGGTTGAAATTCCAAGTGAATATCGAACAGGACATGAGGCACATTTTGGTGAAGTAATGGATAGATTTTTAGCTTATAAAGCAAAAAATATGCTTCCAGATTGGGAAGTGCCGAATATATTGGTGAAATATTATACCACAACCAAAGCATTGGAATTGGCTAAAAAACAAATTATTAAAAAATGATAGAAATGAAAAAATATTATTCAGTTGTATGTTTGCTGCTCTTGGTTTCATTCGTGGGGCAGGCACAAAATAAAATTACTGTTCAAAAATTCAAATCAAAAATTGATGTATTCATCAATAATAACTTCTTTACGAGTTACCATCTTTCCGAAGACGAGAAATATCCTTTTTTCTTTCCAGTAAATGGTCCTTCCAATGCAACCGTTACGTCGATGCGAAATGGAGTGTATCCGCATCATAGTTCGTTATTTTTTGGTTGTGACAAGGTAAATGGAGGGAATTATTGGCAAGAAGGTTTAGAAAGAGGGCAAATCGTATCCGTGCGGGCGGACGTAGTGGAGACTGGTGATAAAGTGATTATTGATAATGAATGTATTTGGGTAAGACCCAATGCCCTTGCCCCTATCAAAGATATTCGTAAAATTACGATTTCAGCTCCTGGAAAAGACTTATTTCAAATAGATTTTGATGTAAAACTAGAAATGTTGATGGATGTTGTTATCGAAAAAACAAACCACTCCTTATTCAGTGGGAGGATGGATACGGATTTGTCGGTATTAAGCGGAGGAACGATGATTAATTCGAATGGTGAAAAGGGAGAAAAAGAGACTTTTGGAAAAAAAGCTGCCTGGATTGATTTTTACGGAAAAAGAGGAGATAAAATGGAGGGAATGGCAATTTTACAACATCCAACAAATGAGTGGTACCCTGCTCCTTGGTTCACTCGGGATTATGGATTTTTCTCTCCAACGCCAATGTATTGGCCTGCCAATGATAAAGAAACGACTTTGAAAAAAGGGCAAAGCATTCAGCTTCGATATCGGGTTCTGGTACATTCGGGCGATACCAATGCCGCTAAAATTGCCGAGTTATTTGAACAATATAAATCAGAATAATACCAGTGAAATATTTGTGATATTATCAATATTCAACTCTAAAATTATTTAACAATGGAACGTAGAAAATTTATTGGTCAAACCCTTACTGGAGTGGCTGCAACTGCTTTTGGCATCCCAACGATAGTGCCATCGACAGTTTTTGGCAAAAATGCTCCAAGTAATAAAATCAATGTAGCTCAAATTGGTTGTGGTCGTATCGGCAGAGACCATGACATGGTAGGCACTTTGCAACACGATGTTGCTAGAATGATTGCTGTGTGTGATTTGGATAAAAATCGTTTGGCAGATGGCAAACTGTTGGTCGAAGAATATTACAAAAAGAAAACCGGACAAGATAAGCATGTAGATGTAAAAATGTATGATGATTATCGTGAATTATTGCTCAATAAGGACATCGATGCGGTGCTAATTAGTACCCCAGACCATTGGCATGCTCAGCCTGCTATCGAAGCCGCTTTGGCAGGAAAAGATATTTATTTACAGAAACCTACTTCTTTGACAATTGCAGAAGGGAGAATGTTGAGCGATGTTGTGAAAAAAACGGGCAGAATTTTGCAGGTAGGAACGCAACAACGTTCGTCGCCTCAGTTCAGAATTGCTGCGGAATTGGTCAGAAATGGACGAATTGGAAAGTTACACACTGTTAAAATCGGTTTGCCCGGTGACCCTTCCGGTCCTGATGCTCCAGCAATGCCAGTTCCGAAAGGATTCAACTATGACATGTGGCTTGGTTCGACTCCAGAAGTGCCTTACACAGAAATTGGCGTGCATCCGCAGGTGGGGTATGGTCGTCCGGGTTGGTTAAGAATC
>CAYUFZ010000161.1:0-4120 GCA_964444025.1 uncultured Emticicia sp. | reverse complement strand
TGGGGACAGCATCATTTCGATTCTGCTGCTTGGGGAATGGATACCGAATTGACAGGGCCCACTTCTGTTCAGGCTGTTGCAGAATTTCCAAAATCAGGTTTATGGAATGTGCATGGCGATTTTATGGTCAAGGCAGAATATGCCAATGGAATCACGATGTACACCAGTGGAGGTTTTCCGAATGGAATTCGTTACGAAGGTACAGAAGGTTGGATTTTTGTTTCAAGAGGTGAGTATGTTGCTTCGGCGAGTGACCCTGTTTCGAGGGCAAAAAGTAGCAAAGCTCTTGATGCCAGCGACCCGAAAATTTTGAGTTCCGTTATTGGTGCGAACGAGATACATTTGTATCAAAGCGAAGAACACCATGGAAATTGGCTGGATTGTATTCAAACAAGAAAAGAACCTATTTCTCCAGTAGAGATAGGGCATCGTGCTTGTTCGGTATGTTTGATTAGCCATATTGCCATGAAATTGCCAAGAAAACTTACTTGGAATCCTGCCACAGAGAAATTTGTAAACGACGACGAAGCGAATAAGATGCTCGCTCGTTCGCAAAGAAAACCTTATGGTACTACTCATATCAAAATGAAATAATCACGATGAATTCAAATAAAAATAGACGTAATTTTATCAAATCTGGTACGGCGGCAGCTGCCGGGTTAATGGGAATGCCTTTTTTGCCAAATTTCAATCTTTCGGCTATGAAAACCGAAGTTGTACAAGAAGCTCCTTTACCGATTTTCGATTCTCCTAGATTAAAATTTGCTGTCATTGGCATGAATCATAGTCATATTTATGGTCAGGTAGAAGCAGTAAAAAAAGGTGGTGGACAATTGGTCACATATTTTGCAAAAGAGGCTAATTTAATCGCCGATTTTGCTAAAAGATACCCCGACGCAAAGCTTGCAAAGGACGAAAATGAAATATTGGAAGATAAGTCCATTCAGTTGGTGTTAAGTTCTGCTATTGCTGCCGAAAGAGCTCCTTTGGGTATTCGGGTAATGAAATCAGGAAAAGATTTTATGTCGGATAAACCCGGAATTACTACTTTGGAGCAATTGGCGACGGTACGTCAAGTACAAAAAGCCACCGGTCGTATTTATTCGATAATGTATAGCGAGCGATTTGAAAATAAGGCAACTGTGAAGGCTGGAGAGCTTGTGAAAGCGGGTGCTATTGGGAATGTTATTCAGACCATTGGTTTGGGTCCCCATCGAATGAATACGAAAACTCGTCCAGAGTGGTTTTTCGACCGTGATTTATTTGGCGGAATCATTACGGATATTGCTTCGCATCAATTTGACCAGTATTTGTATTTTACAGGCTCAACCAAAGCAGAAGTCGTGGCTTCTCAAATAGGAAATGTGCATCATCCAGAATTTCCTAAATTTGAAGATTTTGGAGATGCCATGATTAGAGGAAACGGAGGGATGGGCTATATTCGTGTCGATTGGTTTACGCCAGATGGATTAAAAACATGGGGAGATGGGCGTTTGACTATTCTTGGAACGGAAGGCTATATCGAAATCAGAAAAAATATTGATATTGCAGGAAGAGAAGGGGGAAGTCATTTGTTTTTAGTAGATAATAAGGAAACCAGATATTTTGATTGTACTGCCCAAAATTTGCCTTATGGCACACAATTGGTAGATGATGTTTTGAACAGAACTGCTACGGCAATGTCGCAAGAACATTGTTTCTTAGCCATGGAATTGGCTCTTAAAGCACAAAAAAATGCCCAAAGAATAAACCTAAGCAAATAATCCATTAAATCCCAAACGCAAAGAAGTCGCTTTAAGAGATTTCTTTGCGTTAATTTTTGTTAAATCGATTTTTTTAAAAGATTGATTTAATAAATTTGACGAAAATTTTATAGAATGAAACTGACTTCTAATGGTATTACGAAATTTCTTCTAACAATCTATCTCATAGGGATTTATTGGATAATTATTTTAAAACTCAACGTTCCGCATATTGTGGAGAAAAGAAGTGTCAATTTCATTCCTTTTGCTGCTCCAATGGTACTCAACGGGAAAGTAGATTATGGCGAAATGGTTTTAAATGTATTGATTTTTATTCCTTTGGGAATTTATACGGCGACTTTAAAAAAACACCTTAAAATTCATAGTCCTATTTTGTTGGTAATGTTTACCAGTTGTTTGTTAGAATTTTTGCAGTTTATGATGAAAGTTGGAGCTGCAGATATTACAGATGTCATGACAAATACTTTCGGTGGCTTGATTGGGGTGCTGGTTTATGAATTGTTGTTAAGGATTTTTAAAAATCATACAAAAGTGCAACAAATTGTCAATATCTTGGCAATCACTTTTACCCTTTTATTTATTGGCTTTATTGTGTATTTAAAGGTCAATCATTTATGGATGTTCCGAGAAAGAACTTTATTTCGTTAATGGTTTGTTGCTAATGATATTATTTTATGAAAAACTTAAAAGATTTGCTTCAATTAGGCGACCCCAGGTTATATGAAGTATGTGAAAATATTCGATACGAAGAATTAGAGCAAGTGAAAATTTGGGTAGCGGATTTGCATCAAGTAATGGAAGAAATTCGAGCAAAATATAAGTTTGGAAGAGGGATTGCCGCTCCGCAATTGGGGGTGATGAAACGCTTGATTTATTTGAACTTGGATAGACCAATCGTGATGATAAATCCTGAGCTAGAAAATGTAAGCAATGAAATGTTTGAACTTTGGGACGATTGTATGTCTTTTCCGAATTTATTGGTAAAAGTTCGAAGGCACGAAAGTTTGACCATTCGGTACTTGGATGAAAATTGGGAAACACAAGAATGGACTGTAACGGGAGCAATTTCTGAATTAATTCAACACGAGTTTGACCATTTGAATGGGGTTTTATGTACCATGCGAGCCATCGACAATCAATCGTTTCGGTGGAGACCTACGCCAGAATGATTCATTTACGTTCGTTCACTTACATTTTCGTAAATCGTATCCATGATTCGGACAAGTTGCTCGTAATCTTCGTCACTCAGATTAGCCCAAGATTTTCTTCTAATTTCACCAATGACAGCTTGGGCTTTTTCATGAATAATTTCCCCGTCTTTAGTCAAAAAAATATTAAATTTCCGTCTATCATCTCCCGACATTTGGCGACGAACCAATCCTTTATCTACCAATAAATCCAAAATTCTTGTAATGGTTGGAGCATCTTTGGCTGTATCGGTAGCCAAGTCATTCTGACTAATTCCGGGTTTGGGTTGAATATGGTCAATCACAACCCACTGGTCAACTGTCAAATCGATGCCAGCATCACTAAGCCCTTTTTGCATGAAGCTTCTGATTTTTTTGATGGTAGTATCAATTTTAAAATAATATGAACGAGTATCGGAGTGAGTCATTGTCTGATGTTGATGCAAATTTTGATGAAAATTTCCTTGCGAATCAATAATAAGGTAATTCTTACAACAAAATTAATAAAATCCATCGAGGATTTTTTATCATTTTTGCTTTGCCTTCAATCATTTTTGTAATTTTGAAAAAAATAGTCATTTATGGAAATAATTTATGCCAGAGAACAACATTTGGACTGGAAAGAATTTAGAGAAACATTAATAGCCTCCACTTTAGGCGAACGCCGTCCGATTCAGGATACTGAAAGAATGAGAAAAATGGTTGAAAATGCGAATCTGATTGTTACAGCTCGTTTTGAGGGTAAACTCGTCGGTGTGGCAAGGTCTCTGACAGACTTTGTTTTCTGTACCTATTTGTCTGATTTGTTTGTGGATAGTACCTTTCAACACAAAGGAATCGGAAAGAGATTGATTAAAAAGACCAAAGAATTAAGCCCCGAAGCCAAACTTATTCTGTTGGCGGCTCCAGCGGCAGTAGAATATTATCCCAAAATTAAGATGGAAAAACATCCAGCAGCTTTTACTTTGGATGATGTTTCGGTACTGGCAGATTGATTCAAACGTCTAACTTGGTTTCGTTTTTGATTTCACTCATTACAAAAGTGCTGTGAGTACTTCCTATGTTTTCTAATGAGGCCAATTTATTCATCAAAAAACTCTGGTATTCTCGCATATCTTCTACCACAACTTTAATCATAAAATCATATTCCCCCGAAATATTGTGGCATTC
>CAYUFZ010000160.1:1435-6515 GCA_964444025.1 uncultured Emticicia sp. | reverse complement strand
AATCAGCAACCACCTGATTTTACAAAGAGATAAACCCTTGCTGATTTGGGGGAAATCCAATCCTAATGCAGAAGTTTTACTTACTTTTGATACAGATTCCTTTGTTACGAGGGCGGATGAAACAGGAAACTGGGAAATTCCTTTACCAGCCCAATCAGCTGGAGGCCCACATACTTTTAGGTTTAGCTCTGGAATACAAATCCTCGTGGAAGATGTCTGGTTTGGTGATGTGTGGCTTTGTAGTGGGCAATCAAACATGGAATTGATGATGGAGCGGGTAAAAGATACTTATCCAAGCGAACTAAGCAATGCGTCCAATGACCTGATTCGACAGTTTACCGTACCCGATGAATACGATTTTGAGAAAGAACGAAGGGATTTTTCGGCAGGAGAATGGTCTAAATTATCCCCAAAAACAGTCAAAAACTTTTCGGCAGTGGCTTATTTTTTTGCCCAAGAAATATTCAATAAAACCCACGTTCCCATAGGGATTATCAATGCCGCATTGGGTGGAGCACCCATTGAATCTTGGGTTTCAGAGGAAGTGTTATCAAACTATCCTCAACTCCTCACAGAGGGACAAAAGTATAAAAACAAAGCATTAATTGTTCAGACCGAAGCAAAAAACAGAGAAATTACCAAAAATTGGACAGAAAGAGTAAATAAGGAAGACATTGGTTTATATGAAAACTGGAAAGAAAAACCTGCGGATAATTTTTGGAGAAAAATACAAATACCTAACTTTTGGACTGATATTGACTCTAGCATTCATACAGGTTCCGTCTGGTTTAAAAAAACATTTCAGCTAAATTCAACCCAAGCTCAGGAATCACCAAGATTATTTTTGGGTAGAATCGTCGATGCCGATTCTGTTTTCCTCAACGGTACATTTATTGGCACGACTTCCTATCAATATCCCCCTAGAAAATACAATATCCCTAAAGGTTTATTAAGAGAGAAAAATAATGAACTGACTATTCGGATTATTAATAGTTCAGGAAAAGGGGGATTTATCAAAGATAAGCCTTACTCCCTACTTTTTTCAGACGACACCTTACATCTATCTGGAGAATGGCAGTATCGTGTTGGCAGTCAAATTCCCCCACAAGAACCTCAAACAACCATCCGATGGAAACCCTTTGGACTATACAATGCCATGATTTCTCCACTGAAAAACCTCTATTTAAAAGGAATTTTGTGGTATCAAGGCGAATCCAATACCGATTCGACATTTTCATATAGCAATATGCTCAAAACATTGGTTCTAAATTGGAGAAACAACTTTAAAGACGAAAATTTGCCATTTATTGGCATTCAACTGGCAAATTTTTTAGAACCAAAACCACAGCCAAGCGAAAGCAATTGGGCTAAGCTAAGAAACGAACAATTTTCAATTTTATCATTACCGAATACTGGTCTGGCATCAACCATAGATTTAGGCGAATGGAACGACATTCATCCCTTAAATAAAAAAGATGTTGGAAAACGAGCGGCTTTGCAAGCACTTAAACTTGCTTATTCCATGAAAAACATCGTTGCTTCAGGCCCGATGATTCAAGGAGCGTTTCGGAAAAATAAAGAGATTGTTCTAACATTCTCAGAAATTGGCTCGGGACTCATCCAGTTGGGTTCAAACAAAATACAACACTTGGCGATTGCTGGAGAAAATAAAAAATTTCAATGGACAACAGCCAAAATTATCGGTAAACAAGTCATGGTGGATACGCCAGACGCAATCAAAGTCAAATACATTCGATACGCTTGGGCAGATAATCCAAACAATGCGAATTTGTACAATCAAGAAGGACTTCCTGCCTATCCTTTTGAAATAGAAATAGAGGATTAGACATAAACAATGGATTTTTTTTGACATGAAATGAATTTTTTGATAATTTGTTGGATTTTTAATATTTCTTTAATATCTTCATTCAACCAAATATCTACTTTATTGTCTCTAACACTATTTTAGGCGATTTTAGTGGAGCCGATACCACTCCAAAAACGGGGCGATTCTGAAAAGCCTTACGAGTAGGATTCATTTTAATTGACAAATACGATGAAAAAAATCTTCTTAAACCTCGCTTTGGTTCTTGGACTTTCTTTGGTACTTTCTTCATGCTACACGTACACGATGACAGTAGGAAAAGGTCCACAATCAGGAGTAGAAATCAAGAAAATGAATCATTATCTGATTTATGGTCTAGCACCTATTTCAATTTCAGATCCTAAAGCAATGGCTGGCGGTGCAAGTGACTATGAAGTGGTCATTACGCATACTTTCATCGATGGTTTATTAAATGCCATTACATGGGGTATTTATTCTCCGACTACAACTATTGTCAGAAAATAATTAATCTTTTATTTGAGCATACCTTTTTATTTGGGTATGCTCATTATATATTGTCCAATTATGAAGAAAGAAATTCTATTCTATATTTCACTCATCATTTGCGTTTTTTCTTTAATCAAATTATCCACATATATTTCCGATTATCAAAAATTAAGCGAGTATGGAAAAGGATACATTTGGGGGAATTTATTGTTACTTTTCTTAGGATTAATCGGTGTTTATTTTTCAAAGAAAAAATGAGAATCCCCGTTTATAAAAAACGAGGATTCTCATTAAAAAATATTATTTTTCACGCCATCAAGGAAATTTTGGAAATTTACTAAAATCAGGCTTACGTTTTTCCAAAAAAGAATTGAATCCTTCTTTCGCCTCGTCTGTCAAATAATACAACAAGGTGGCATTTCCTGCTAATTCCTGAATACCCGCTTGTCCGTCAAGCTCTGCATTGAAGGAAGATTTCAACATTCGGATTGATAAAGGAGACATTTGTTGCACTCTTTGGCACCAAGCCACGGTAGTTTCTTCCAATTTATCTAAAGGTACAACTTTATTCACCAATCCCATTTGCAATGCTTCTTGTGCATCGTACTGCTCACACAAAAACCAAATTTCTCTGGCTTTCTTTTGACCTACAATTCTTGCTAAATAACTTGCCCCAAAGCCTCCGTCGAATGACCCAACTTTTGGACCTGTCTGCCCGAAACGTGCATTTTCAGCGGCAATAGTCATGTCGCATACCACATGTAGCACGTGTCCACCGCCGATTGCCCAACCAGCCACCGCAGCGATAACCACCTTCGGAATTGAGCGAATCATTTTTTGCAAATCCAATACATTCAATCTCGGCACATGATCATCCCCAATATAGCCACCGTGTCCACGAACCGATTGGTCTCCCCCCGAACAAAACGCTTTTCCTCCCTCACCTGTCAAAATAATCACTTCTATGGCAGCTTCTTCACGGCAATAGTGCATGGCATCAATCAATTCTTTGACCGTTTGCGGGCGAAAAGCATTGTGTTTTTCAGGTCTATTGATACTAATTTTTGCAATGCCCTCATAAAAACTGAACTTTATGTCTTCGTATTCTTTAATGGTTTTCCAATCAAACATAAGATTTATAGATAATTTTAGTTATTATTAAATTTCAAATCGGTCATAAGGATTTTCTTCGTTAAAAAACTCTACTTTCCAAGTATGGTCAGCCAATAAAAAGACCTTAGCCAAGAATTGGTTATAAGGGAATTTTTTACCCCATTCATCTGGAGCAACCATCGACAAGATATCAGAACCGTCTTTTTTTTCATACAAATAATATGTATGTCCGATAATTGGTTCAAAGCCTATCACTGCATCATAAATTCTTTCGGATACCTCTACCCTATTCTGAATTTCTTTGGCTTGTTTTGCCAATAATTCCATTTGTCGATAAATTTTGGCAATTTGTTCATGTGTCTGCTGACGCATTGCCAATTGAGCTTTCCCTTTCACTTTGCCCATATCTTCTGGGCGAATGACTGCCCCACCCGAGGTATGGGCATACTCAAGTAAACCTGGATTTTCTGCGGTTTTAATCTTATTTATCGGATTTATTTCCATGTGCAAATTTATTTTAAAATCTTAAAAAAATCATTAAATAGCCCAATTATTCGTTGAGAATTAATTTTAAACAAAGAATTTTATTAAAAAAATATAAATTTGACGCAACTATCAATTTTCTAAGTATTTTTGTGTCAAATCAATTCTTATGTTAATCAACAAAGTTAGCCTTCTTTTTGTTACAATTAAATTGATTTGTGTGTTTTTGGTCTGAAATGATAAACTTTTTTTTCAAATGCTCTTTTTAGAAAGCGACGGTAATTATATAAATACGCTACCAAAAAATCCATATTACGAAAAAATATTACAATTTAAAAACGATTGGGAATCGGGAAAAGATACTTTTGAACTCATGACTTCTGGTTCTACTGGAGTTCCTAAAAAGGTCGTTATTCCAAGAAAATTAATGATAGAATCGGTAAAAATGACTCAAAAAGCCTTTGAACTTGAAGAAGGCGATACTGCTTTTTGTTGTTTAAATGTCGATTATATTGCTGGAATGATGATGTTGGTGCGGGCGTTTGAAATTGGAATGGACTTGGTCATTGTCGAACCATCTGCCAACCCTTTGGCGGCTGTCAAAAAACATGCCTATTTATTGACAGGCAGGCGATTCAAAACATTTTTTGCCTTTGTGCCGATGCAATTACAGACAATCTTTGAAGAAACCCCTCAGTACGCCGAAATACTCAATGCTGCCAAAGCTATCATCGTCGGTGGTGCCAAGGTCAATGATTTTGTCATGAATCAAGTTCAAGAATTGTATAGACCGGTTTATGTTACCTATGGAATGACCGAAACTTTGTCTCATATTGCCATCAAAAAAATCAATGGGGTAGGAAAAGATGACTTTTTTAATACCTTGAACGGTGTTAATATTCGATTGAGCGAAGATAATTGTCTGATGATTCAAGCTCCAAGTACCAACAACGAATGGATTAAAACCAATGATGTTGTTGAGATTTTCAATGAAAGTAGTTTTGAGATTCATGGCAGAATTGACAATGTCATCAATAGCGGTGGCGTAAAAATACAATTAGAAAAAATAGAAACGGTTTGTGCCGATGTTCTGCATCAAATGGAATTGAAATACCCATTTTTTGCCTTTAGTTTGCCAGATGAAACTTTTGG
>CAYUFZ010000160.1:0-1425 GCA_964444025.1 uncultured Emticicia sp. | reverse complement strand
TCTTTCTCTACCGAATCTGAAAATTTAAAAATTGATATCAGGAACGAGCTCAAGGCAGTTCTTCCCAAAATGGAAGTTCCTAAAGAAGTCTTTTTTACAAATAAGTTTTTAGAAACACCCACATTAAAAATCGATAAAATCAAAACCATCAATGCCTACGTTTTGCCTCAAATATCAAACAGCCGATAATATTCCGGCTCCTTATGCCCATGCCATTGAAATCGGCGGTTCGATAGACCCGACCGAGCTATCTATTTCTTTCGAGCTAACTTATCTGGGAAGAGAGGGCATTTCTGAGGAAGAGCTATTGTCTGAGGGATTTTCTTTAGAAGATGATTTTAAATGGACAGGAAGTTTGCCGGCTATTTGGTCGGATATTTTATTCGGAAGTTTAAAATCATCTAAACCTCTAAAAATTAGCCACATAGAAGCTCATCAAGATTATTGGCAAATCGACTTTGAAGATAATTCTTTTTATCCTCAAAATCATGCTGATTTAAAATATTTATTGGAAGAACTACAACAAGCTGTGTTGGAAAAGGCGGGTCGAGAAGCCCCTCTTCAAATTGCTTGTTTGCACATTCAAAGCCAAGAAATGAAGGAAATTCATATCTCGGCTTCTTTTGTAAGTAGGCTTCTTAAGTTGCAAAGAATCAATTGGCTTAATAATGAAAAAACAGAAAAAATATTGCATTGGAACGAACTGAATTTTATCCTTAAAAATACTTTTTCAGGCGATTTTGACCCAGAATTTGCCCTCACCAAAAAACCTACTCACCAGGGACTATTCGTGAATATTGGCGAAGAAATTTGGTATGAAGTAGGGAAATCTTTGCAAATCCAACCAAATAAAATTTTAAAATTATTTAAAATATAGTTTTATTTGTAAATTGCTTTGTCATTCAACCATATAATCTATTCATAAAAAATGAAAAAACTTACATTAATGCCACTCTTTTTGCTTTTGTTCATTGGGCAAATTTTGGCAAATCCTTTAGAAAACCCTAATATGTCCTATAAAATGGTGGTCGAGGGATTTGATTGGGGACCAGCAGTGAACAAAGTAATCCTGAATTTGGATGAAAACGTGCAAGCAACGAATGTTGCTCACTTCAAGGTATTTGTCAAAAGAAAATCAGATGCTGGAGAAATTCCCCAAGAACAAGCTTCAGGCACTCGTGAAGTTTTACAAGCATTTGTATCTGATGAAAACGGCAAACGCACCGAACAAGGCAATCATATCACTTTGATTCTCGGAGTTTCGCCAAACCTTTCAATTGCTTCCCCTTTTCAATATTTTAGGGGAAAAGGCAATAAATGGGTAGATTACCAAATGACCATTATCAATACACAAACCCAACAAGTTTGGAATCAAAATAAAGGTAAAACGATGCCTTTGGTTGATTCTTATGATTTATCGGGAAA
>CAYUFZ010000159.1:0-6549 GCA_964444025.1 uncultured Emticicia sp. | reverse complement strand
AAACCATCATCCATTAGAACAAGGATTAAGACTGAAACGATTCTTTTGCCAGACTCGGATTCCCTTATTATCAGAAACCCTCATCCATTAGAACAAGGATTAAGACCGAACAAATTTTCGCTAATGAACTTACTGTTGCCTATCAGAAACCCTCATCCATTAGAACAAGGATTAAGACCCCCGTATAGAAACGAGCCTTCAGTGAAGGCATAGTAGATCAGAAACCCTCATCCATTAGAACAAGGATTAAGACATTACTGAGGCGAATCATTATTCGCTCTTACTCTAACATTCCTCTGTTTTCGAGTCCCCCCTATCAGTAGCTCCGAAATACAATTTTCCTGCCCCTTTTAAAATTACGTATAGTCAAAAAAGATTTATAAAACAGTTAAAAACATGATAATCAATCCCTTATAAAGATTCCTTTTGATGCTTGCTGACCGTTTAATAATTTATTATATGAAAGCTTGTCTTCCAACAAATATATTCCTATAATTGCAGAAATATTTAGAATAAATAACCCAAAAATAATCCATTTTCCCTAAAAATATGTTCCCAAGCAATCATTTTCCATCATTTGATAGTCGTTCAAAAACACGTTATTTATCCAATACCGCTATCAAAGCCTTGTAAGTTTTTCGTAAAAGAATACAAACTAGCAGACTTACCATTGTTTTTCTAATAATCCTATGCGAATTGTTATCCTAACACAAGATGACCCATTTTTTCTTCCAAAATCCTTGGAAAAACTACAAAAAGAACTTCCTAAGGGAGTCGAAATCGTGGCTACGGTGCTATTTGAAGTTTCGCCCTTTGGTAAACGAGAGTCATTTTTTAGTAAAATGAAGAAAACACTCGATGTTTTCGGTTTTGAATTTTTCTTATACTTCTCAATCAAATTTGTTTTAGCAAAACTAAGACCTGGCTATTCCGTCAAATCGGTATTGAGCCGAGCCAATATTCCGTTGTTAGAGCTAGAAGGCTCAATTAATGCCAAAGAAAACCTCCATCGATTGGCATCATTGAAGCCCGACTTATTGGTATCCATTGGAGGCAATCAACTATTCAAAAAACCATTATTAGCATTAGCCAACAAAGGCTGTATCAACCTACATACCGCTTTATTGCCCAAATACAGGGGTTTGATGCCCTCCTTTTGGGTATTGAAGAATCAGGAGAAATACACCGGAATTTCGGTTTTTTTGGTAGATGAGGGCATCGATTCAGGTCCCATTCTTGTTCAGAAAAAAATAGAGATTGGCAACCGAACGCAAGAAGAACTCATCAGCTACACCAAAGACTTAGGCATGGATTGTATCATAGAAGCAATTACCTTGCTCAGAGATGGGACAGAAGTTCTGATACCAAATCCTGCCGAAGAAATGAGCTATTTTTCATTCCCTACCAAAGAAGACGTACAAATTTTCCGTCGCAATGGAGCTAAATTTTTTAAATGGTTTTAATTCATGAATATATTAACTTTCGACATCGAGGAGTGGTTTCATTTGTTGGACCACCCAAGTACACAAACAGAAGCAGATTGGGCAAAATTCCCAGTCAGAATCCACGAAAATACAGAGCGAATACTCGATTTGCTTCAGAGAAACAATCAATCGGCGACCTTTTTTTGCTTGGGCTGGATTGCCCGAAAATATCCAGAAATTATCCGTACAATTTCGGAAGCGGGGTATGAAATCGCAACCCACAGCGACTTACACCAATTGGCTTATCAACAAACCCGTCAAGAATTTTCGGAAGATTTGAGTCGTTCGATTGGAGCATTAGAAAGTCTCACTGGGAAAAAAGTTAGAGCATATAGGGCACCTGGTTTTTCATTGAAAGAAGAAAACAAATGGGTATTTGAGGAATTAATGAAAAATGGAATAGAAATCGACTGTTCGATATTTCCGGCAAAAAGAGCACATGGTGGATTTGAAAACTTTGGAGAACAAAAGCCCTGCTGGGTCGAGTCCAATGGTATTCGACTGAAAGAATTTCCGATAAATATCAGAAGTTTTGGCAAATTCCAATTGATATTTTCAGGAGGAGGGTATTTTCGTTTATTTCCTCTCCCAATATTGGCAAAACTATGGAAAAATCAGCCATATATCATGACCTATTTTCATCCGAGAGACTTTGACGAACATCAGCCTATGATTGAAGACCTTAGTTTACTAAGAAAATTCAAATCCTATTATGGTCTAGCTCACACCTTAGCAAAACTAGAATCTTTGATACAACACCATACATTTGTAGATTTGGAAACCGCAAACACACAAATAAATTGGGGGAATACAAGAGTTTTGAAATTGTAAAAGAATCATTTCTAAATTTATTTTTGCCTTTCAAGGATGCTAAAATCCACCTCGGAGGATTTTAGCAATTCGCTTGACAAACCGACTTTCTTCCATTAAGTTTGTATTTGAAAGAATTTCTCGTCTAAAAACGTCTTATTCAGAGAAATTGGCAAAAAGCAGTCGAAACGAAGTAAAATCCTCCGTTGGAACTTTTACAGAATAGATTTAACATGAATAAACCTCCGAAATTGCTTCATATTGGTTCTTATAGTTGGGAAACCGGCGGCACCGCCAGTTTTATCTTCAACCATGCGTCTTACCAGACAAAACACGGTGTAGAAATAGACATCGCAAGTGCCGTATATCCAAGCCAAAGAACCTATGATGTTCCGGCAGGGGTTCGTTTATTTCAGTTTCCAAAGAGCTTTTTTTCACGCTTTTTGTCCGAATTTTCTTGGGAAATGATTTTTTGGTTTATCAAAAATCGCAATCATTACGATTACATTCATTTGCATGGATTATGGCATTTTGGGGCAATTCTTCCGTTTATTATCCCTTCTAAAGCACAAAAAATCATTACCATTCATGGCTTTCTAAACGAATATGCCCTGCAAAGTTCGTGGCTGATTAAGCGAATTTTTTGGATATTGTTTCAAAAAAGATTTTTAAGAAAAGCCGATAAACTTCACGCCATCAACGACGAAGAATACGACACCTTGTTGCGATTATTCCCCGAAAAAAAGGAACAAATCGCATTGATTTGTAATGGAATTGAAGACCCATTAAGCAAAAATTATAGTGAACCAAATCCAGCGTTGGTCCAAAAAGTAAAGGATTTTATACAAGATTCTCCCTTAGTGTTTCTTTTTTTAGGCAGAAAACACGAAATCAAAGGATTGGATATTTTATTACAATCATTTGCATCTATCGGCGATAGATTTGCTTGGAATGCCCGACTAATTTTGGCTGGTCCCGACGACAATTATAGTCCGGCGATTGCTGCATTTTTAGAAAAATATCCAAGAAAAGACATTTTGGAGTTGCCGCTAACCTCTGGGGCAGAGAAAGATTTTTTATACAAAACCTGCGATTTTGCAGTACTTCCGAGCTATTCTGAGGGTTTTTCGATAGCAGCCTTGGAAGCAATGGCGTATGGAAAACCGAGCCTATTGAGTACGAAGGTTGGCTTTACGAAAGCCATCAACAAATACCAAGCGGCACTTCTATTTGAACCGACTTACGAAGGCATTTCAGCAGCATTTGAGCAAGTAATTACCAAACCCAATGTAGGAGATTCATTCAAAGAAAACGCCCGAACTATGTTTGTCGAGAACTTCCAAATTCGTGAAATTTCCGAAAAAATGTATCATTTCTTATTCGATTGATACAGCTCAACCATTTTTTCGATGGTTTTTTGAAATTCTTCCCGAAGGTATTCCGGCTCGAGTATTTCGGCATTCGGGCCCAATGCCAATATTTTACTCCTAAATTCATAATTATCTATCAAAAAAAACGAAACATCTAAAAATTCCTCTTCGTCTTGTATCACTGTCTGCGAATGATGTATTTTTTTGGTCAATAGATAATCGGCAGTTGCACCATATACCCGAACGATTACTTTTTGGGCAGTTTTATCCTCATATTTTGTTACGCCGACCATGTCCCTGAAATGTTCGTTCACCTCCCACCAATCATTGGGCAAATACTTCACTTTGGCGGAGTCAGCTACTTTCAGTTTTCTGATTCTATCTACGGCATACTGAAAAATTCGTATTTTTTCATGTTTTTTTTGGTCATTTTCACTCAAACCAAAAACATACCACCTTCCATTATATTCTTTCAACAAATAAGGATGAAAAATGTCTTGTACTTTTTTTTTAGCAAAATCGACATAAGTCAATTCAATGACCTGTTTTTTTTGAATATACTCGAATATCAAAGGTAAAAACTCGGAATTTTCTAAATTTTGCCAATTCAAATCAAAGTTCAACACCCTACTCAAATGTTTCAGAGCCTTTTTTTCGGTTTTATCAAATGGGAAAAGATTAAAAAAAAGCTCCAACGAATTGTTATCCATAGGAGAAGTGGCTATTTTTTCAGCCACTTCCTCATTAATCAATAAATTAGCATCTATTTCTCCGAGCAGATACTTAAACGAAAATGGCTTTAAATATTTATATTTGTGCATTCTTGCGGCTAAAGGAGCCCCTTTCGAACGCAAATAATTCATATCGGAAATAAGCGTACGGCGGCTGATGCCAATGTTTAACATAGAATTTACTTTTGCTACTAATTCATTGGCAGAATACTCCCCTCCCCCTTGTAATAGTTCGTGAATCAATTGTAAACGTTCTATTTGTTTTTTTAATAGTGGCATAAGATAAGCATAAGTGAAGAAAGACTTCACTTATTATTTTTTTTATATTTTTTCTTGACAAGTAAAATGGAATCTATTATTTTTGTGAACAAATTTAACTCAAAAGCAAAAAAGCATTCAAATATAAAAATTCTCGATTCAAATTCCAAAATCAATTATTATTTTAGGCTCGTAAGTGTTTGGTGAATAGTCTTTTTTAAAAAATAAAAAGGCAATACACTCGGAAAAGTTTTTTATAAAATAAACGATTCCACCCGCTTAATCATCAAAAATCATTCATTCGAATCATCTAAATATTTCACGTATAGTCAAATTGTTAAGCTACATTCCAATATATTGATTGTATTGCTTTTCAGCTTGTTCCAATTTTTCGATTTATCGGACACGGGATTTCTTTGTCTATTCATTTCGAAAAAAGCATTGCCTAAAATTATCACATTTAGGTTGTTCAAAAATATTGTGTTTAATTATTTCATTTTTAAGAATTATGGCAAATTTTTATACCTTTTTAAGGCAATGGCAGCACAAACAACATACAGAAGCAGTATGTCCCTTCCGCAATTGCCTCGCACATAATCTACGTATATGGTGTCGAAGATAATTAATCCATCCAACAAATTCTAAATCCACACACGCCATTTGTCAGGAAATCCACACAACCGCCTGACAAATGCTTTTTCCTTACGATTGTCCAAATTTTCATTCAAAACACTTAGCTAATGAGTATTTTAGAGACACAAACCCAATCCATCATTTCTTTGTTTGCCTGGGGCAACTATACCTACATCAATTATTCTACCGGAAGAAGAGAGTTACTCTCAAAGACCTTGAAAAGATTTGAAGAAGTACTTGCCGAAAACCGTCAATTTATACGAATCAATCGCTCGTACCTTATCAATACTGCCTACATCAAACATTTGGGAGAAAACTATGTAGAACTGAACGACAACAAAATTTTAGAAATTTCGAGAAGAAGACAAAAAGATATTCAGAAACAGATTGCCTCACTTCATTCCTGACCATCCTCGAAATCATCTCTATTTTTCGGACGTATGTCTAGTATTAGCAGGCATACGTTCCTGATTATTTTATTTTCATAAAAATAGTCTTAGTATTGTCATATATTTCCATTAATGAGTTTTAATATCCACAACTATTGAAGCCTTTCTTGCTTCTGAATCCTCTCAAAAACACACTTTTTATCTTCCGTTACATCGCCCCTGCCATTCATCAGGGGCAATATTTTTTTTAATAGAAGAAACTTACTTTCCTGCTTCATCGTTGATATAAAGATACATTTTATTATATGCAAAACCTATGTCGATTTACAAAATCTCGTCAGAATATAAGCCTACAGGCGACCAACCCCAAGCCATCGAGAAATTGGTCAAAGGAATCAAAAAAGGGGAAAAAGCCCAAGTTCTTCTAGGCGTAACTGGCTCTGGAAAAACATTTACCATTGCCAATGCCATTGCACAACTCGACAGACCCGTCTTGATTTTAAGCCATAATAAAACGTTGGCAGCTCAACTTTACGGAGAATTTAAAGGTTTTTTCCCTGAAAATGCCGTTGAATATTTCATTTCTTATTACGACTATTATCAGCCAGAAGCATACATTGCCACCACCAACACCTATATTGAAAAAGACTTACAGATTAATCAAGAGATTGACAAACTACGCCTTTCGACCGTTTCGTCCTTGATGTCAGGCAGGAGAGATGTTGTCGTCATTGCCTCTGTTTCTTGTATTTATGGTGCAGGGAATCCGAACGAAATGAAACGAAGCATTTTACAAATTGGCGAAGGGCAAATCATCAGTCGAAACCAATTTTTGTTTCGATTGGTAGAAATTTTATATTCACGAACAGAAGTA
>CAYUFZ010000158.1:5271-6589 GCA_964444025.1 uncultured Emticicia sp. | reverse complement strand
ATACTTGTTTGGCAAGAAAGCCTAGTTGTGAGCATTGTTCTATTCAATCTTTATGTAAAGCCTTTAGCAAACAAAAATTCGATACACCCAGTCTATGAATCAACCCCCTGATTTTTTTGACGGATAACCTTCTTTTTGTAAAAATTGCAAGATTTTGTCTCGATGGTCTCCTTGTATCAATATTTGACCATCTTTCGCTGCTCCACCAGTGCCACATAAATTTTGCAATTTTTTTCGTAATTGCTGAAGGTCTTCATCACCTCCGATAAAGCCATCTACCCTACTGACCACCTTATTTCCACCTTTCCTATCCAACCAAATTTTAAGATTTTGTTTGTTCGGACTCAGCGTTTCAATGATTTCTTCTTGCTCAAACTCAAAATCAGGATTTGTAGAATAGACAATTCCTTCAAAATTTCTTTTATTTTTCATACCATTACCTGTAAAGATTTTTCTTCTACTCTTAAACTTAGTTTATTTGTTTGCAATTGTCTCGGTTCGCCATCAAAATGAATCAAAGCCATTTGGTTAAGTTCAAGTAATAAAGACGAAGCTCTATAATTTTCTACCTTTGGATGTTTTAATATTTTTTTATTAAATAAGTCAAAACCCAAACGAATGATTTGCCAAATATTTGATTGATTGATAATGGTAATATCCAACAAACCATCGTCGTTTTTCGCCAAAGGGGCAATCATTGCATTATTGCCAAATTGCTTGGTATTGGCAAAAGTTATTCCAAGTATCTCATATTTTAGTCCGCCAAAGAGTATCGAAAGTGGTTCAAATGTAAAGATTTCGCTCAATACTACACGAATATAAGTCATTAAACCTCTTTTTTGAGAGGAGCTGAATTTTTCTGCACAATGGGCATCAAACCCAATACCAGCTGTACAGAAAAACGGGATTTCGTTGAGATAGCAAGTATCTATTTTCCTAATCAACGGATGATTTATTCTTAAAATTGCCTTTGAAATTGACATCGGTATTCCAAGGTCTCGAGCCAAGCCATTTCCCGAACCTCGGGGGATGATTCCTAAAACAGTGTTTGTGTTTTTTAATATCTTCGCCATTTCATTCACTGTTCCGTCTCCTCCAACTGCAACCACAAATTTAATGTTTTTTTGAATCGCTTCACAAGCAATTTTCGTCGCATGTCCTTGATATTTCGTATGCAAAAATATAGGCGAATAAATATCAAAATCTAATTGATTTTCAATAGATTTTATCAATGTTGCACTATTTTTTTTCCCTCCTGCAATTGGATTTATGACGAACCAAATTTCTTGTTTATTCACGAAAAATTAATAATTTTATA
>CAYUFZ010000158.1:1668-5261 GCA_964444025.1 uncultured Emticicia sp. | reverse complement strand
AATCTTGCAAAGATACGCTTCAAACAGCTGAATTTATAATTTTTAATTCAATAAAATCCGATGAAACAATTATCCAAATACACTTTCGTATTATTTTTTTTCCTTTTTTGGAGCGAAATAAAAGCTCAGACAAGCTCAGATAAAGAAGCCATTCAATCCATTTTTAAGCGTCAGATGAAGTATTGGAATGAAGGCAATATTGAGAAATTTATGGAAGATTATTGGCAATCTGATAGTTTGATGTTTATAGGCAAAAATGGCATTGTTTATGGCTATCAAGCAACTTTAGAAAGGTATTTAAAAAGCTACCCTGACCGAGAAAGTATGGGTAGCCTTCAGTTTGAGATTATCAAAAACGACTTTCATTCTCCCAATATATGCTGGGTATTAGGAAAGTGGCATTTAAGTAGAAAAACAAAAGGTGATATTGGTGGATATTTTACCTTGATATTCAAAAAAATAAACAATCAATGGTTTATCGTATCCGACCATACTAGTTGAGAGAAAACTTCTTAGGGAAGTTATTGATAGATTTCAGAAAATCATCTTTTCTTCTTCTTGAAAGATTAACGGAATGTTTGCCATTTAATTTTACCAATAATCCTTCGTGCAATTGGTACCCTTCTACATGGTGTAAATTCACCATGAAGGATTTGTGTGTTCGGAAGAAATCAAAAGGAACAAATATTTTTTCAAGTTCCTTTAAAGTTTTAGGAACTGTAAATATTTCACCATTTTTCAATACAATTTCAGTATAATTTACATCCGCCCTTAAATAAAGTACATCTTTGGGAATAACTTTACGTTTGGAAGATAACTTAATGGAATAGCTGGGGATTTTTAGTGTTGCGTTCATTATAAAAGTCGTTAAATTTTTACAAGAAAAAGCCAATAGTCTGTTTCATTGACTACAAAGTTCGTCAAAAGGTTGGAATTTTTAAAAAAAATAATTCCTAACGCCCTCCTCATCAATTATATCTATTTGATGATAAAGACATTAGGAATTATTAACAAAATATAAAATTATTTAGCGGTCACGATTCTGTCCCAAAGAATCTTTGTTCGCATTGGAAGGAATATTTTGTTGTTCTCCTTCAATTTCAACAGAATCACTGTCTATCACGACCGAATCTACCTCGACATTTTCCTCTATTCCACCAGTAGAAACACAGCCCCTATACTCTTTTTTTATGTCAATTTTAGGGCTTGGGAATGGACCAGCACTATAACCTAATTTAGAATCTGTATAGACACTCTGCATAAATTTTCCAAATATTGGCAAAGCCGACCTTGCCCCTTCACCCATCCTAGATTTGAAGTGAATACTTCTATCATCTCCTCCAACCCAAACTCCACAAACCAAATCTTTGGTAAAACCCATGTACCAAGCATCCGAATAATTGGAGGTAGTACCAGTTTTTCCAGCAACCTGCCCACCATTGGCAAATAAAGCACTGCAAAACTCAAACAATCCTTGGGAAGTACCACCCGATTCTTCTACTCCACCCCTCAACATATATTGCATCAAAAAGGCAGATTCTTCCGAAATAGCATTTCTTCGTTCTGCGTCAATAATTATCTCCTTTCCTTTGGAATCAATAATTTTAAATACAAGCATAGGCTCGATATACTCTCCTCTATTGGCAAAAACGCCATACGCACCAACCATATCGTAAATGGAAACATCGGATGTACCAAGCCCAATGGATATTACAGGTTCTAATTTTGAGCTTATGCCAAGCTTCTTTGCATAGTCAATAATCGTCGGGATACCTACTTCTTCTGATAGCCTGGCAGCAATTGAATTAACAGAGCGTGCTATCGCCCTTCTAAGGGTCATGTTTTGATGAGTAAAAACACCATCAGCATTTTTAGGTTCCCATGTTTTCATAACCCCTTTTTCCAAAAATGGTTTAGAAGTAAAGGGTTCATCGGTTCGTTTATCACAAGGAGAAAGGTTAAGCGGGCCGTCGATTGCTGCAGTGTAAACCACTGGTTTAAAAGTAGAGCCAGGTTGTCTTCTTCCTTGTCTTACTTGGTCGTATTGAAAGTAATCATGATCTATACCTCCAACCCAAGCTTTAATGAATCCTGTACTTGGATCCATTGCCATCATCCCAGCTTGTAAAAAACGTTTATAATAAGCAATAGAGTCCACTGGGCTTAAAGACAAGGTTTTTTCTCCCTCCCAAGAAAAAACTTTTACATCTTTTTTCTTCTCATACATGTAGAAATGTATAGAATCCTGATTGTTTTTGTATTTTTTAGCAAAATATTTGTACATTCTGCTTCGCTTAGCAACCGTATCTATAAATCCAGGTATCTCTTGCCCATTTTCATAAATCCAAGGGTTTTTCCCTTGCCATTCTTGTTCGAATATTTTTTGCAAACGTTTCATGTGAGAAGCAACAGCATTTTCGGCATGGTCTTGAATTCTGGAATTGATGGTTGTATAAATTTTCAGACCATCTTGGTATAAATCAATTTCGACGTCATTCTTCTTTGCCCAAGCCTCAATATATTTTTCAACTGCTTTCTTTAAATATCCCCCTTTATTATCTTCTAAATAGTCAAAATTCTTTTCAAGTTTGATTTCTGTTTGGCATAATTTATCCGCTTCTTCTTGAGACAATGCCCCATTTTGTGCCATTAGTTGTAAGACAACATTTCTTCGTTTCAAAGCATTTTTAGGATTTCTGATGGGATTGTATAAAGTTGTCCCTTTTTGTAATCCAACCAAAATAGCTGCTTCTTCGGGTAATAAATCCTTGGGGTTTTTGCTAAAGTAAGTCTGGGCGGCAGTCTGTATGCCAAAAGCATTATTTCCATAATCTACTTTGTTCAGATACATGGTCAAAATATCGCCTTTCGTAAAGTTTCTTTCTAAACGTATCGCCGTAAGCCATTCTTTGGTTTTATAAACAATGGTCTTTACAATCGGCACATAATAGAGAAGCCCCTTCATTTCATTCTTACGAGTACTGTATAGATTTTTGGCTAATTGCTGGGTAATTGTACTTCCTCCTCCTCGCTCTCCGCCTTGAAAAATTCCAACAAATACTCCCGCCATTGATTGCAAATCTATTCCGGAATGTTCATGGAATCGTTTATCTTCTGTTGCAATCAAAGCTTTAAATAACCACGGGGACATGTCCGAAGAATCAATTGTTTTTCGATTTTCTGTATAAAATTTACCTAACTCTTTTTCATCTTCTGTGTAGATTACTGATGCTTGAGCTATTTTTGGATTTGTTAATTGCTCAATGCTAGGCATAGGTCCGCAGAGCCACAAGAAATTCGTTTCAATGCAAAAGACATAAATTAGAATAACTACCAAAGTTTTGAACGAAAATCGATAAATTTTTATGATAATAGGATACTTTTCGCCCTCTTTATCAAACCTATTTTCAAAAGCAAGAGACATCCGATTGTAAAAAACACGGATTTCTGCCATTATTTTTTCCAGACGATTTTTTCCAATTACTTTTGCCAGAAAAAAGAATATGCCATTGCCCAATAAACGTACTATTTCATTCACTTTTGTAAAAACCAAAGTCCATATTCTCTGAACAGGTTTAAGAATTCTTTGAAAA
>CAYUFZ010000158.1:0-1658 GCA_964444025.1 uncultured Emticicia sp. | reverse complement strand
CAATTGAAAATGAGGTATATCATAATTCTTTGAAAAATATCAATCATATTTAGAAATAATTATTTTCTGATGAAATATCAAAATCAAAACAATACATAAATTCGATGCAAATAAACATCAAAGTTTTAAAAAAACATATAGATTAGTACTACAATAATAAGAAAAGTTTTGAAAAAAACAATTGAAGAAGTAAGACTTTGCCATTTATTTATCAGAAAAACCATCTATAATTAAAATTTCAAAAATTAGCGACAATAGCTTAATTTTGAATACGTTTACAAAAATAAAATAGAAATTGGAAAATATCATCGAAATTCACAATGTCGTCAAACGGTATTCGGCTCATACTGCATTGGACGGAATTAACCTAAACATTCCTCAAGGGGTTATTTTTGGATTATTAGGGCCAAATGGAGCGGGTAAAACCTCCCTCATCCGTATCATCAATCAAATAACAGCTCCAGATGAGGGATATGTATTGTTTGGTGGTGAAAAATTAAAACCCGAACACATCAAACAAATCGGCTATTTGCCTGAAGAAAGGGGTTTGTATAAAAAAATGAAAGTCGGTGAACAGCTTTTATATTTGGCACAGCTCAAAGGTTTGTCTGAAAAAGCAGCTTTAGAGAAGCTGAAAGAATGGTTTATTAAATTTGATATCAAAAGCTGGTGGGACAAAAACGTTGAGGATTTATCAAAAGGAATGCAACAAAAAATTCAATTTGTTGCTACTGTACTTCACGAACCCAAACTAATCATTTTAGATGAACCATTTTCAGGATTTGACCCAATCAACGCAGATTTAATCAAAAACGAAATTTTGGAGCTAAAATCAAAGGGATGCACCATTATTTTTTCAACCCACCGAATGGAGTCTGTCGAAGAGTTATGCGATTATATTGCTCTGATTAATCACTCCCAAAAAGTATTGGACGGGGAGAAAAGCTTCATCAAAGAAACCTATAAATCAAATACTTATTCTATAAAATTTACGGGCAAACTTAATCCTGACAATGATTTATTTGATATCGTCTCCCTCGAAGAATCAAAAGAATCTAACACAGCCCTCATTCGTCCTAAAAATAATCAAATCTCTACCAATCAGCTTTTATCAGGACTTATTCAAGAAGTAGAATTGACACAATTTGGAGAAAATCTACCAAGCATGAACGAAATTTTCAAATTAGTTGTCGGAGAATCCCATTCATAAATAATCATCTGCAAAACATACAAAACATGAAAAATATATTTTTAATATTACGGAGAGAATATTTGGTAAGAATCAAGAAAAAATCTTTTTGGATTCTGACTTTGTTGATGCCCATCTTAATTTCTGGATTTTATGCCTTGTTATTTTGGGGAATATTTAATTCTTCTGACTTACAAAACGTAACAATTATCGACAAAAGTTCTTTGTTCAAGGATAAATTTGAGAATACTGAAAAAGTAAAATTTGCGTATCCTGCCATTTCGATGGAAACGGCATTGGAGTTGTTGAATAATGAAAAGACCAATATTGTGGTCAATATCCCGGAAGATATACTTGAAAATCCCAATAATCTGAGTATTTATACTGGAAAAGGGGTCGGCTTTGAGCTTCAATCAAAAATTGAAGGAATTATTCAAAATGAAATAAGAAATATCAAATTAAATCAAGC
>CAYUFZ010000157.1:0-6601 GCA_964444025.1 uncultured Emticicia sp. | reverse complement strand
GGCATAAATCGGATTATAAGCATACCCAAATGGCGAGCCAAACATACTTCCATAGCCATAATAAGGATTTCCGTACATATTCATATTTCTAAATTCTGGGTAAAAAACCTCTGCTACCAAGATATATTGATTGTCTTTCTTAATAATATCATGAACCAACACTCGGTAATTTAATTTCAGCGCTGAGATTTGAGGGAAGGCTTCACACGTTTCCGCCAAGAAACGTCGTGTGAAGCAGGGAAACTTTCCTTTTAATTTCTTTTTTTCAATTTTTTTACGCATTTTTTCCAATTGCTTGGGAGGTAAAAAATTGAAAAAATTCTTAAAATCCGTGAAGCTGTGCATTTTCACAAACGCCGCTTGTTCGCCTTCAATTTTACTCATATACACGCCCTGAGACATCGGTACGCCATTCGACTGATATCCTCTAAAACCATAATTGCCAATCATAAGCTGCGAATCATCTGCCACATTGAACAATTTTCCGGTAATTAATCCATACTCCTCTTCTGGCTCCACCGCCAATTGTTCTACAATTTTACCAGACATACTAATTTTTTTCACTGCCATAAAGCTATCCTTTCCTTTTTTCACAGAATACGATACCAAAAGCAAATCATTTTTTCTGTCATAATCCAGCGAAGAAATCGTTGCACTTCCTTTCAATCCACCCGAAAGTATTCGGGGTTGCATTTTCTGTAAATCCACACTCATCAGCACAGGCTCTTCCTTGATTGTTCCTGCCAAAAAAGCATGGGCATTAAATACTTTAAACTCAGAAATTTCAAATTTCCTAACATTTTCAAAAAAGAACTTTTGCATCAGGCCAATACCCGTTGATACTTTAATGATTTGATATAAATCTGAGTTATATTTGCTGAATAAAAAATAAATATCCTTGCCATCTCTACAAAAATCGACATAAGACTGATTTTCCTCCAATTCGCCATTGACAGACCAAACTTCATTCAAATCCGCATCATATTTTTTAATGTTATACGTTGCTTTGGCAACTTTAGAGAGCAACAACACCCCTTCTTCGCCAAGTGTAATCACTTTATAATCAGAGGAATTTGTCGTCCCTGCAATTTCAATTCTCTTCACACTTTGGGCAAAAGCCAAAGTAAATTCCAGAAAAAATACACAAAAAATAGCAATGGTCTTCAATTTATTTTTCATACGCTTTTGAAATTATTATGTCAAATTCTTCTTTTTTGATGGGCTGAACAGAAAGCCTTGATTGTCGAATCAGTGCAATGTCCGCCAATCGTGTATCTGCCTTGATTTCTTTTAAAGTAACAGGTTTAGGGAATTTTTCGACGGGCATCAAATCCACCACTACCCAGCGAGGGTCATCTGTGGTAGGGTCAGGATATGCCTCCTTGACAATTTTAGCCAATCCAACCACCTCTACCCCTTCATTTGAATGGTAAAAGAACACCAAATCACCCAATTTCATAGAATTTAGATTGTTTCGTGCCTGATAATTTCTTACTCCGTCCCAAGTTCCAACCCCTTGTCTAACGAAATCATCCCAAGAATATTTGAAAGGTTCTGATTTTACTAACCAGTAGTTCATAATTGAAATTTAATTTTTTTTCTGAAATTTAGGTTCTACATTTGCAAATGTATTAAATAAACACCTTATTTTTAGTGAAAATTCACATGACCCAAACAAAATTGACGTTTTTTGCTGTTTGCTTTCTTAACTTTAAACTTTTGGAGGTACAAAATCCGATAAAACCGAAAGTATCATTCAAACCAATAGTGGCGATATTATTTTAGCAGGTGAAAGTGCCTCTACCGACATCGACCTAAGCGACAACAAAGGAGGTTACGATGCCTTCGTTTTCAAATTTACTAAACAAGGGCAAGTCATCTGGAAAAAAAGCTTTGGAGGCACAGGCGACGACCTCATTCATGCAGCCATCGAACTATCCGACGGAAGTATTATTTGTGTCGGAGAAAGCTTTTCGAATACTCCCCCATTTAATAATTTAGGAAACTCGGATATGTTTGCTTGTAGAATCTCCTCCGACGGAACCTTGGTTTGGCTGAAAAATTATGGTGGTAATGGAAATGACTTTGGTTTTTCTCTTGCTCTACATCCCGACGGAAACATCATGCTGGCAGGACATTCAGAAACCCAATTTCCCAATAGCCTTGGCATGATGGATATGATTCTTTACAAAATTGATGTTTCTGGAAATATTATTTGGCAAAAATCCTATGGAGGAAGCAAACAAGATTATGTCAAACGAATCCTCGCTTGTTCACAAGGCTTTCTTCTGGTAGGCAATAGCTCCTCAAACGACCATGATATACCCAGTAATTTGGGAGGGCAAGACATTTGTGTATTGTTGTTGGATTGGACAGGGAAAATGATATGGGCGAAAAACTTTGGAGGTTCAAATCACGAACATCCAGAAGATGTGATTGAAGATACCGACAAGAATATCATCGTCACAGGAGATACATTTTCTACCGATTATGATGCCACAGAAAACCATCGTGTCTTGGAAACCAGGGATTATTTGTTGATAAAAATCAGTCCAAGCGGACAAAAAATATATTCGAGATGCTACGGTGGCGAGCATAATGAATATCCCAAAGGCATGGTACAGCTATACTCGGGGGATTATTGTATTTTAGGCGAATCCTACTCAATATCTGGACAGCCAACAAATAACCATGGAAGTGCCGATTTTTGGTTAATTAAAACAGACAAAACAACTGGAGACCTCCTTTGGCAAAAAAACTATGGCGGACAAAGCCATGACGAACCCAGCGGCATGCTGATAAATTTTGGGAATACACTATATGTTGTGGGTAATGTATCCCACCCAGCCCGAAATGGCGATATTGCTCAGACATTTGGGGAGGAAGATATTTGGATTATCCAACTCAAAATGAATGAGTGTGAGCAAAATTTAATATTACGAGAAAAAATAAGCTATGGAAACAATGAATATCAGGCATCAGAACACATTCAATTACAATCGAAAATAGAAGCAGATGCCCCAAAAACCATACTTAATGCAGGGAAAAGCATAGAATTATTGCCAGGCTTTAATACACAAGCAGGCAATGTTTTTGAAACAAAACTGATGGGATGTCAATAAAAAAAGGCGGACTGAAAAAGTCCGCCTAAATCTATTAGCCATACAAGTTTATTGACCACGCAATGCACGAGGAATAGAGATGAAAGCCACAGGATTGCTGATAGCATCCAATATTTTCACACCTTCAATTTCACTAATCGCAGCAACCTTTACTGATTTACCCAAATCCAAATCTTTGATATCGATATTGATATAATCAGGAATATTTTTTGCAGGACCTTGAATTTGTAATTTTTGTAATTTTTGAACCAATTTACCCCCTTTCTTTTGACCTTCTGCAGGGCCATGTAATTTAATTGGAACTTTTACCTTGATAACTTTATCAGGATTAATTTCCAAGAAATCAGCATGGATGATTTGGTCTGAAGTTGGGTGATATTGAGAATCTTGCAAAATACCAGTATAAACTTTACCTTCAATGTTGATTGATACTTCATATACATCCGGCGTAAATAACAAAGGACGGAACAAATACATTGGAACATAAAATGACACCTGTTCAGCACCACCATACAATACACACGGCACCATACCTTGGCTACGCAATTCTTGAGAAGCCGAACGGCCGAGATTCGCTCTGTTATACCCTACAATCTCAGTTTTTTTCATATTTTTATTTGTCTTGTCTCACCCAAAGACCATTTATTAGTTTTTTTAACAAATATTGTGAGAAAACATTTGCCTTTGAGGAATGCCCTCAGTTGTTTTGATAATTTATAAATAAAGTGCTAATAGACCCATTGTCTCGTATTCTACCGATAGCCTTACCAAAAAGTTCGGCAACAGATAATACTTTTATTTTTTCGTTTGCTTCCCTCAACGGAATCGTATCCGTTACTACCAACTCCGTCAAAACTGATTTTGAAATATTTTCGTTGGCTTTTCCAGACAATACTGGATGCGTACAAAAAGCTCGTACAGAATTTGCACCTTTCGACATAATCAATTCCGCAGCTTTACATATTGTACCACCCGTATCTATTAAATCATCTACTAAAATAACATCTGCCCCTTCCACATCACCAATCAGCTGCATAGAAGCAATTTCGTTGGCTTTTTTCCGGTGTTTGTCACAAATGACGATATCTGCATCAAAATACGAAGCAAATTTTCGGCACCTTGCCACCCCTCCCACATCAGGAGAAGCAAATTTGATATTTTGGAGATTTTGAGATTTTAAATAAGGAACAAAGACACTTGTCCCCTCCAAATGGTCCACAGGAATATCAAAAAATCCCTGAATTTGACCAGCATGCAAATCCATCGTCATGATTCTATCTGCACCAGCTGCTGTAAGCATATTCGCAATCAATTTTGCAGTAATGCCTACCCTTGGCTTGTCTTTTCTGTCTTGTCTGGCATATCCGAAGTAAGGAATTACTGCACAAACATAGTGAGCAGAAGCTCGTCTTGCCGCATCAATCATCATCAATAACTCCATGATATTGTCGCTTGGCGGGAACGTCGATTGTACCAAGAAAACATCGCAACCACGAACCGATTCATCAAAACTTACTGAAATTTCACTATCAGCAAATCGATTGATAGTAGCACCTCCTAAATCTTTGCCATAATAATCGGCAACTTTATTCGCCAAATATTTCGACGAAGTACCTGAAAAAATCTTAACCTCTGCCATGTTATTGGGTTTGTCTCGAAAAGAAAGTGCAAAGGTAGTGTTTTTTTTCAAAAATTCACAGATTGCATCGATATTTTATAAATTTTGTATAGATTTGCAAAAAGGCACACTTTGCTCGTTGCCATCATTGTATCTATTTATTATTTATATTCCGATGCAGCTATCGTTAGTAGATGAATTCCCTGAATTCAATAAAGTTTATTTCTTGGATATTTTCGTTGAATCTTATTTCGACGAAAAGCTGAAAAAATTACGCCTTCATACCATCGACGGACAAAATATCCCCCTCGAAATAAATGTAAGCTGTCGTGCTAACATGATAAAAAATTTTCCAAAAGGCACTGTTTTTAAACTCGATGCCCGATTAATTAGGCGTTACAATCAAAAAAAACCTTATTTTATAGCTCTTCGACAAAGAAATATTCAAAGAGCCATTGAATTTTTCGACTATAATCTAAAAATTCAAAAAAGTGACAGAGAGATTTCAGCCCTGAACGAAAGATGAAAAAAAGCCTTTCGCTTGTTTTATTCTGCATCATTCTGTGCAAAATCGGAGCATTAGCCCTGATTTTAGAGGTATGCCGAGAAACATTGCGAAAGCAGATGCTTCATTCTATTTCTGAAGAAAAATTCGATAAAAAAAAGGTAGAAATATTGGAATTTAGCCCTCAATCTTTTCAATATTTGAATTGGGAAAAAGCAAACAAAGAATTTTGGTATCATTCTCATCTCTATGATGTAATCAAAATCCAATATTCAGGCAATAAAATATACATCTATTCCATCGACGACACCGCTGAAAAAAAAGTTGCAGTGGCTTTGCATTTCATAAATTTTAAATGTAAAAATCATGGCCCAATTTCCCAAGCAGGAAAAATAATTGTTCAAATATTATTACAACCCATTCAGCGATTTTTGTACCAATATCAACAAATCGGCAAAAAACCTTGGCTTGATACACCAATTTATCTCAATTTCATCGAATCTATTCCCTCAGGTAAGCTAATGGGAGTATTTGTCCCTCCACAAATCACAAACAACTGGTGAGCATCTTCAAAATTATTTCTGGTAATATTCCAGAGAACACTATTTTATTGATTTAATTGATTAAAAAAACATGAAAAAATACATATTATTCATTATCGGAGCTATTTTTTTTAGCTCTATCAATGGTTTTGCCCAAGAAATGACCAAAAGTTTGGACGAAATTATTGTAAAAGAAAAAAGAAAAACCGCCAAAGAAAGAGGCGAATTCAAACGTCACGCCCAAAGTGTTGAGGCATTGACAGAAGAAGATTTGAATAGAAATAACCCAGCATTTATCGAACAAAGCTTGGGTACAATGGCTGGAGTTCAGGTAGATAAGCGAACACAAATTGGTGGACAAAGAATCGTGATTCGTGGGTATGGCAATGACCAAAAATTCAATAACTGGGGTATCAAAGCCTATTATAACGGCATTCCATTGACTACCGCAGATGGGGTTACGGTCATGGACGATATTGATTTTGCAACAGTCAACAACATTGAAGTTGTCAAAGGGCCTGCAGCAACCATGTACGGTGGAGGAATTGGAGGAGTGGTCAGATTCTATCAAAAACCAACAGAAAGAAAAGGTTTGAGTTTAAGCGAAAAATTCTCTGCCGGCTCTTTTGGCTTATTACAAAGTAATACAAGAATTGATTTGGTGAGCGACAGCTCTTCCATGTTCTTGAATTTCGGACATTTACAATCGGATGGCTATCGTCCCCATGGCAATAGTTTAAAGAATTACCTGACCTATTATGGAGAATTTAAGCTAAATCCCAAACAAACGATTGTAACGATGTTGAGCCATAAT
>CAYUFZ010000156.1:370-6623 GCA_964444025.1 uncultured Emticicia sp. | reverse complement strand
TATTTGGTCATTTACCCATAATTTATTGCCAGATGCAAGACACTTTTGCTCGGATAATAAGCTTAAGTCGGACAATGGAATTGCTAAAAAATTGGATTGGGGAGCATTCACCAACCTAAGTTGATAATACAATTGGGCTTTGGTGATTTGGCAGCTATCACATTCAACTGTTTTTTCGGAAGCCCCCAACAATCTAAGGGTACAGACTGTACCCAAATCGATTGGGTCGGATGGATTATCATTACTAAAATTGAATACTTGTTTCCCTTGTTGATTAATTTCTAAAAAGAGGTTGGTTTCGGAAATTCTTTTATTTTCCGAAATATTTTGGGCATAAACGATGAAAGGCATCATCAGCCCAAGTACTAGTCTCAGCAATTTCATTGTTTTGGAATTATATATTAAACACAGCAAAAATTACAATTCAGAAATGAATCGGAAATAGCCAATACAATTGGCATAAAATTATAAAATGGCTTTTTCGATAAATTCCAAAAACGAGGAATCGGATGGCTACTCAGGAGAAAATAGAAATAAGAGCAGAACTCTTTTATGTTACAGCAAAAAATGAAAATAATTTCTACAACAAACATAAAATCGAATGAATAAAATTGCAAGTTTTTTTTAAAATTTAATCTGGAAGTTGATTTTTTTTTAAGAATTTTGATAAAATACACTTGAAGATACCATCCATTCATAAATCTTAATTAAATTTGCAAAAAAAACATAATCAATTGAGTAAATACGCGACTACCGAAATTACAAGTGCCGAAATTCCTTCGGACAATCCGGTGCATCAAAGGTTATTCTTCCCATACCTTGAAGCAGCCAAAATGATTCATGGAAAAGTCCTTGAATTGGGCTGTGGCTGGGGAAGAGGAGTAGAAACACTCATCGAAAATTGCGAACATTATACAGGATTAGATAAAAATCAAGCACTGATAGACCAATTGCAAGCGACTTATCCGTTGCATAGTTTTCAAAGCATAGATTTGCCACATCTGTCAAAATTTCAAGACAATACCTTCGATTTTGTGGTTACTTTCCAAGTGATTGAGCATATTCAAGATGACCATAAATTTTTATCAGAAATCGCTCGTGTCCTCAAACCGAACGGAAAAGTTCTATTGACGACCGTCAATAGGCCATATTCTTTAAGCAGAAATCCTTGGCATATTCGAGAATATGATACGCAACAACTTCGTACATTGATGCAAAAATATTTTTCCGAAGTAAAAACCTATGGCGTTGGTGGCAATCAGAAAGTTTGGGATTATTACGAAGAAAATAAAAAATCAGTCAATAAAATCATGCGTTTTGATATTTTCGATTTACAACATCGCTTACCGGCATGGATACTTAGAATCCCCTATGAGGTACTTAATAGGTTCAATCGAAATAAATTAATGGCAGAAACAGGTAGCTTGGCGGCATCCATCAATACAGACGATTTCCATCTCTCCTCAGAGCCTGAAAAATGTATTGATTTTTTCTTCGTTGCCTCTAAATAATTGTCAATCATTTGATACAAAAAATTGCACTTATACTTACACATTCCTTTTTGTCGCAGAGCTTGTCACTACTGCGACTTTCATTTTAGTACGAATTTGGGTAGCAAATCTCAAATCGTTGAAGCTATTTGCCGTGAAATTACGCTCCAATCGGAGTATTTGGCAAATAAAGAATTGCAAACCATCTATTTTGGCGGGGGAACTCCCTCTTTGCTGAATTTGAATGAGCTTTATGATATTTTTGAGACCATCAAAAGGCATTATCAGTTCTCGGATAATATTGAAATTACGATGGAAGCTAATCCCGACGATATTACACCAGATAAGCTAAAAATCTTTCAACGTTTCGGTATCAATCGGCTGAGCATTGGCATACAAACTTTCCATGAAGGGCATCTAAAATATTTGAACCGTATTCACCATGCTTCTGATGCCGAAAATTGTGTAATAATGGCAAAAAATATGGGATTTGATAATATTACCATTGATTTAATCTATGGAATCCCTCCGATTCATGCTTTTAATAAAGTATTACTCACCGAGAATTTACATGAAATTTGGGAAAATGACTTGGCAAAAGCCATCCAACTGGGTGTCAATCATATTTCATCTTATTGTTTGACAATTGAGGAAAAAACTGTTTTTGGAAAATGGCAAAATACCCATAAAATCCCTCCAATAGACGAAGAGTTTGCCTCTGCTCAGTTTGAAATTCTTGTTTCAACGCTCGAAAATGCTGGATTTGAACAATATGAAATTTCTAATTTTTGCAAAAACCAACACTATTCCAAACACAATACCTCTTATTGGCAAGGGCATGAATATTTGGGTATTGGACCTTCGGCTCATTCCTATAATGGAATTTCTCGGCAATTCAATGTCGCCAATAATGCCATTTATCTGAAAAATTTAGCCCAAGATATTATTCCCGCAGAAATAGAAATTTTGTCTCAAACAGAAAAAATAAATGATTATTTGCTGACGGGTCTCCGAACAAAATGGGGCTGTCGGATGGATGAAATAGAAAACTTAGCAGGTAAAAAATGGTTTCTTGCGTATGATGCCATTCTAAAAAAATATGATTCCCAAGGATTGATTTCTCTTGAGAATCATACGATTGTGGTGACTCGAAAAGGAAGACTTTTTGCAGATAGAATTGCCAGCGACCTCTTCGTGCTTTCAGAGTAATTTATTTACCCAAACGATAAAAAACATTCGTCCGAAAACCAAATATATGGTTGTATGGCTGATATGTCAATCGTTTAAAATGAAAGCCATAAAAGGGATTCACCTGAATAGAAACCCTATTCCAACGCTTTTCTAATCCCAATGAAAACATCCAATTATTAAATACTTTCGTCGGTATTTCTTGATTCAAATAACTTTCTTCGTTGTCATCTTCAAATACTCCACCATGCGAATAGGTCGTAAACTGTCGCAAATGTAGGTCAAGATTGGTACCCGTTGAGGCAAGTACCGTAAAATCCTTCTTCAAAGGAAGTCTATAATTCAATAAAATTGGCAATTGAATCATTATTTTTTTGGAATCAATGTCGTGAATCGGAGCATTTTTTTCAATATCCAAAGGATGTTGTTCTCTAAAATCTAGCTCTGTTCTACGTTTAAACTCAAATTCATTGCCAAAATGTTCTCTGTGCATATAGGCAAAACTTATTCCAGTGCTTAGGCTTATTTTCTTTGCCAAAAGTATTTCAGACAAAACATTGACTCCCCTTTGTGAATTATCCAAACTTCCACCAACACCCAATCGAAACTTTGGTTTAGGCAATTTGATTGAAGGAAAATGTATATCAAAATGCTTTTTTTCTCTTTCTAATGAAGGTGTTTCAGTAGATTTTGTCCAAAAATTGACTATCGTCAGTGTTTTTGGAAAGGAAAACATTTCGAAAAATTTGGAGGTGAAAGCATTCACTTGGATATCTTTCAGGCTAAGTCTTGAAAGATTCGTGGCTTTGATTGGCTCATTATTTTTAGAAACAATCAATGGCTCTGCTCCTGAAGAATTATCCTCAACCTCTAAAGCAATGTTTGAAGTCGCCCCGACTTTCTCCAAAGAAAAGGATTTATTTTGAGACAAAACCTTAGCTTTATGATTCATTTCCAAACCAATTTCATCCGGATTGCTCCAAACCTCACCTTTTTTCTCATCATCAAAAGCCAACTCTTTTTCGATTTTCTTGAAAACATACACCGTATCAATTTTTTCGACGAAAACATTCGAATAGCTGTTAATTGAATCCCTTTCGACAGGTTTTTGGGATTTATTTTGAACTAATTCAGATTTTAATTTTGAGATATTTTCCAGTAAACGTTTATTTTCATTCGCTTGGTAATAAATGGTTGTCAATAAAGATACAATTAGGATGGAGCCAAATGAATAAATCAGCGAGCTACCAAATCTTTGCCACCACTGAAGCGGCATTTTTTGTTTCACATACCCCTGAATACGGTCAATTTCGGTATTCTCGAAGGGAGGATGATAACTTTCAACTTTTCGTCTGAAAATTTCATCAAAATCGTCAGTTTTCATTTATTTTATTTTTCGAGATGCGCAAATTTCAAAAAGGTGGGGATATTTTTTTCGGATAAGTTCTTGCAATTTAATCCTTGCATCCTGCAGATTCGACTTAGACGTTCCTTCCTGAATTCCTAATCGCTCTGCAATTTCTCGATGTTTATATCCCTCCACCACATAAAGCATAAACACCATTCTATACATTGGACTTAATTGATGCACCAAATCCATGATTTCCTCGGTGGTTAAAACACTGATAATGTCTGAATCAATGCTTGTCATTTCAATTTCTTCTACCGAAACATGTAATTGATGTTTTTTGTTTGCCCGATAATAATCAATGGCAGTATTGACCATAATTGTCCTGACCCATGCCTTGAAAGGCTGAGAAGCATCGTATTTTGACAAATTCATAAAAATTTTCAAAAATCCATCATTGATTACTTCTTCCAATTCTTGTTCATTGGAAACATACCTCAAACACACACCCTTGGCGAAGGTCAAATATTGTTTGATAAGTATCCGTTGGGCCTGATTATTGTGGTCGATACAAGCTTCGATGATACTTCCCAAATCATTCTCCGTAAATGTTTTTTTCTTGAAAAACAATGTATTAACAGGGTTATTGATAGTCGAAATTCTTTTCTTTGATATACGATAAATTTAGAAAAAAGGTTGGGTAAAAAAATAAAAAAGTCTTAACCCAACCTTTTTTGGCATCTATGCGTAATCAAAAATATACAATAATTAACACAAATTTTTTAAAAAATGACTAGAATCCTAAAATTAACCGCCTTGGTTTGCTTCGTATTACTTACAAATGCCACTTTTGCACAAAGCGACTCTACTAAATCCACTGTTTCAAGTGAATCAAACCACTCTTCAATGAGAACTTTATTAGGAAAAACCAAGATTAACGACATTGGTTTTTATGTTGCTCCAGAATTGATGTATGGACAATTCAATGGAAATTTCACCGCCGGCGGTGGCGGAGCTTTGATGGTCCAGCTCAATCAGAAATGGGGCTTTGGATTGAATGTTTTCTCTTTCGGAAGTCGTCCTGATGACAATATGCCGAGAACTCCGAGGGCAACATTTTCAGGCGTAAAGGTTGAATATACCCTTCAGCCAAACAAACTTTTTCACCTCAGCTTTCCTTTATCAATCGGAAGCGTCGGACATGGCATGAAAATGGGAAGATTTGACAGAGACAAAGACAGATTTGGCCGTCCTGACGGGGGAAAACAAATTTTGGGAGATAGACCCAATGACTTTGACCCAACAGCCGACCGCCCTCAAGCATTGGACGGAATAGTTGATTTTCCAAGCAGAGGGGCGTTTATTCAACCAGGCGTAAACATCGAAAGTAACTTATTCAGATATGCCAAAATTTATGCTGGTGCCAAATACCGTGCAGCCTTCAACAATTCGGGCTTTAGCAATGATTTGAGTGGTTTTTCGGCAAATATTGGATTAAAATTAGGATTATTTGACATCCCAGTAAAAAAGAAAAGCAAAAACTTAAATTAAGTTTGAATAAGTGATACCATTAATCATAAAACATCCTTAATTTTAAGGCTGTTTTATGATTAATTAACTATGGAAAAATTATCTTCATTTATCGACCACACACTTCTGAAACCAACTGCTACCGAAATGGATTTCAGAAAGTTATGCGAAGAAATCTATCAAAATAACTTCTTTTTGGCTTGTGTCCCTCCTTTTTATGTTTCTTTTGTGAAAGAATTATTAGCTTTTTCTGATGCTAAAATTGGAACAGTTGTCGGTTTTCCATTCGGAAATCAGCAAAAATCTGTCAAAATATTTGAAACCAAAGAAGCACTAAAAGATGGAGCAGATGAAATTGACTTAGTCATGAACATGAATGCCTTCAAATCCATGGCATTTGTAAGCGTTAAAGAAGAAATATCGAGCATTTGCAAAATGGTTCATGATTCGGGAAAATCAATAAAAGTTATCATCGAAACAGCCTATTTGGATAATTTTGATATGCGTATCGCTTGTGAAATTTGTACAGAATCTGAAGTAGATTTTGTAAAGACTTCTACTGGATATGCACCCAAAGGTGCAGATTTAGCACAAGTGAAATACCTACGAAAGTTGTTGCCCGACAGCATTGGGATTAAAGCATCTGGCGGAATCCAGCATTACGAACAAGCGATTGCTTTCATTGAAGCAGGTGCCG
>CAYUFZ010000156.1:0-360 GCA_964444025.1 uncultured Emticicia sp. | reverse complement strand
ATACAGACAATCGAATACTTTATTTTGAAATTTTATGACGAAACACAATTTATTTACTTAGATTCTCTAAATTCAAAACCCCTCTCGGACAAACTGCCGAACAAATGCCACAGCCGACACAAGAAGCACGCACAATATCTTCCCCTTTTTGGGCATAGGCTCTTACGTCAATGCCCATCTCGCAATGGGTGGTACAATTTCCACAAGAAATACATTGTCCTCCATTGGTACTTATTCTAAATTTAGAGTTATATTTTTGTAAAATACCCAAATAGGCAGCCAAAGGACAACCAAATCGGCACCAAACACGGTTTCCCATCAGTGGATAAAATCCCGTTCCGATTACACCAGAAAAAATCG
>CAYUFZ010000155.1:4723-6679 GCA_964444025.1 uncultured Emticicia sp. | reverse complement strand
TTATGGTTTGACGGACAAGCCAGAGCTGCCGCAGTGTTTTATTGCTCCATTTTTCCAAACGTTAAAATCATCAATGACTCAGGTGCTGTTGTTAATTTTGAAATTAATGGGCAGCTGTACATGGCTTAGATATTGGTAGTTATGTTCTACAATATAAGACCCCGAATGGGACCGAACAAGAGCACATGGATATAAAATGTTTAGGATTGAGTACTTATTTGAACAAAAATACATATTATTAATACCATTTATTCAACAAGCTTTATGCAAAAGCAACTACTTCAAGAAATGATTGAGCAAAACCAATTGTCTTGTTCTTTTGCCTTTAGGCAAATAAACAAGGATACGGTCGGAATGCGATTAACACCAACGGCTGCTTCTATTGGTTTTATCTATCGACACATTGCCGAAACCATGAATTTATTTGGTTTTTTTTTCGGAGTTCCTACGGAGGTCTTCAATACAACCATGAACCAACAAGACCATCAGAAGAGCTATGATTTGGAAGAAAGCCATCAATTATTAGCGAAAGGCTATCAAATGCTCCGAACACTTATCGAAGAGCAACCAGATTTCTTTTGGCAGGAAGAAATAGAAACCCCTTTTTTTGGAAAAATATCGAAAAATCGCTTATTGGCTCATATTTTATATCATAATTCACACCATGCCGGACAGATTTCTCTGACGATTTCTCGAGCGAGATAGTCACTTATTTCCAATAATCATATTGTATATAAGCGGCTGTTTCGTCGGCGACTTTTTTGCCATGAAGTTTTTCGAGGATATATAAAGACATATCTATTCCAGCTGACACGCCAGCAGATAAAATAATCCGTCCATTATCAACCCAACGTTTTTCGGGCAATAATTGAGTATTTGGAGCAACCTCTCTCATTGCTTCTATTGCTTTGAAATGTGTTGTGGCAGATAAGTGCTCCAAAAGACCAGTTTTTGCCAAGATTAATGAACCCGTACAAACGGACAATAGCAATTCAACTGACTGATTCATCTCCTTTATCCATTCCAATAGTTTGTGATTATTCATTTCTCGTCGAGAGCCAAAAGGAGTTCCGTCAGGATAAAATCCACCTCCTCCAGGGATGAGCAAAATATCTGGTTTTGGGCAATTTTCTATGGTATAATTTGCCTGAATCATCAGCTGATTGCGTGCAGTAACCAAACTTTTTTCAGCCACCGTAAAGACTTCAAAGAACCCTTGCCCACCATTTTGTTTTCCGGCAACACCAAAAATCTCAAAAGGCCCAGCAAAGTCCAAAACTTCCACCTCATCAAAAATAAAAATGGCTACTTTTTTCATCATTTTTTTAATCGCCTGCAAAAAAACTATAAAATTATTATTTGAAAAATATAAAAACACAAGGAAATCAACATTCCAAATTTAAAATCTCCATTCGTTTTGTTTCTTCAGCAAAATACAATTTTATTTGTGAAAAATTACAAGAATATGCAAAAAATTACCATTGCCATTGATGGCTATTCGAGTTGTGGCAAAAGTACTACTGCCAAAAAAGTTGCTGCTAAATTAGGATACAGTTATATCGATACGGGTGCCATGTATCGTGCCGTTACACTTTATTTCCATCAGCACTTGGTTACGCTCACCAATGATAAAGAGATTAATAATGCCCTGAAAAATATAAACATCGAATTTCGACGCAATCCGAAAGACGGTAGAAACGAAACATTTTTGAACGGCTTGAACGTAGAAGATGAAATTAGAAAATTATATATCGCCAATAAAGTCAGTGAGGTCAGTACCATTGCTCAAGTAAGGCATGCCATGGTGGCACAGCAAAGACAAATGGGTAGGAAAAAAGGAGTGGTACTAGATGGAAGAGACATCGGTACAGTTGTGTTTCCTGATGCCGAATTAAAAATATTTATGACAGCAGACCCCATCATTCGGGCAAATCGTCGCCAAATCGAATTGAATGA
>CAYUFZ010000155.1:1224-4713 GCA_964444025.1 uncultured Emticicia sp. | reverse complement strand
ATATAGAAGAAATCATCGAAAATATCAAAAAAAGAGATTTATTGGACACCACTCGCCAAGAAAGTCCGCTAAAAAGAGCGGAAGATGCCATAGACATCGACACATCCTACATGACCCTCGACGAGCAGGTAGAAATGGTTTGTATTTTGGCAGATGAAGCATTAAGCAAAAGTATCAAGCAAATGCCACAATAGGCATTTTTAAATTATTATACCTTGAAAAAAATAGATTACTTAATTGTTGGTCAGGGAATTGCCGGTTCTATTTTGGCTTATTTGCTGCTAAAAGCAGGTAAAAAAGTATTGGTTTTGAATCAAGAAAATATTCCCAATTCGTCGTTGGTTGCTGGCGGTATTTTTAATCCAATTACTGGAAAAAATTTAGATAAAACATGGTTGGCTGATACGATTTTCCCGCATTTGAAGGATTTTTATCAAAATTTAGAAAAAGAACTCAGCCTAAAGTTTTATCACGAAACGAATCTTTATCGACCTTTTGCCAACGAACAGCAAAAGAAGCATTTTTTGCGTCTGACAGATGAGTATGAGCTTGATAATTATATCCGTATAGAACAGCCTGGAGCAAATAAATACGCCGAAATTAATAATGAATTAGGTGGTTTATATACTTTTTGGTCAGGGTGGGTAGATGTTCCGATTCTCTTGGATGGAATCAAAAAAATGCTTGTCGCTCAAGAATCTTATTTGAGCCAATCAATTGATTATCAGGATATTCTTGTTGAAAAAACAGAGATAATTTATCAAAATATCAGCACGCAACACTTGATATTTTGTGAGGGATACTATGCCAAAAACAATCCCTATTTTCATTGGATTCCTTTCAATCCTGCCAAAGGCGAAACCCTCATAGCGAAAGTCAAAGATTACACCATACGAGAAATTATCAATCAGGGCTTTTGGATTATCCCTCTCGATTCAGAAACCTGTCGATTTGGTTCGACTTATCTTTGGGACGACTTAAATTGGGAGACAAGCCTACACAGCCGAGAGCTTATAGAGGGGAAAATAAAGACATATCTTCGTCGTCCTTTCGATATTTTGCGTCAGGAAGCGGGTATTCGTCCAACCACCAAAGATAGAAGACCTTTCGTCGGGCAACATCCCCTACATAAAAATTTACATATTTTTAATGGTTTAGGGACGAAAGGAGTATCTCTTGCTCCCTATTTTGCTGAAAATCTGATTAATTTTTTAGAAAATCAGAAAGAATTAATGCCAGAGGCTAACATTGAACGTTTTTATACGTTATATTCGTAAATTGGATTTTAAAAAAAATCTATGTTGGAAATCTATTCAAGCATGAGAAAATATCATTCGTTCCATTTTATATTTTTAGTAGGCTTTTTGTTGTTCGGAAAGCCAAACAATAGTCTTGCCCAAAATTACTTTTCGGCAAGTCAAGAAGAATTTGGAAAAAGTCGCATACAAACCAAAAGATTTGAGTGGATAACACTTAAAAGCAATAATTTTGAGTTTAATTACTATCGAGGAGGGGATAAATTAGCCAATAATGCCGCTAAAATCGCAGAAGGGGAATACGACAGAATTACAGAGATTTTGGGTTATACGCCTTTTACGTCGATGAAAATATTTCTATATAATTCGCCGAAAGATTTGGCACAAAGCAATATCGGACTGACAGCCCCTACGGATTTGGATGGAAGTATTTTGAACCTTGCCAAATCAAGGGTTCAGATTGCTTATACAGGTAATGATGAGGTATTTAGGCAAATGTTGGTGCAGCAAATGGCAAAATTGTTTGTCTATGACATGCTCTACGGAGGGAGCCTCAAGGAGGTATTACAAAGTTCATTTTTATTGACTGTTCCGAAATGGTATATGTCGGGTATTGCGGCATATATTGCTGGAAAAAATGAAAAACAAGAAGAACTTGATAAAATGCGTGTCGCCATTATCAAAAATCGAGATAAAAAACTTAATTCTTTGGATGGACAAGAGGCAGAAATCGTCGGTCAATCTATTTGGAATTATATTGTAGTAAAATATGGGAAAGACAATATTTCAAATATCCTTAATCTTACCCGAATCATACGCACCGAAGAGTCGAGTATTACAAGTACTTTGGGGCTATCGTATCATAGATTTTTGAAAGAATGGGAGAATTATTATGTCAATTCGCTATATGTTCAGCAAAATACAGCAGAAGCCAATTCGCCACAATCGCCTGCGGAAGCCAACCCCTCAAATCAAAAAACAGATACAAGTCCTAAATCTACATTAATACTTGAGCCTGGGGAGGTAGATACCGACCATTATGAGTTTGAGAATGAAAGCCTTATCAAAGCTTTGGTGATAAATGAAACCAAAAAAGTAGAAATTTCTGGAGATTCAAGCCAAAATAAAGATAATAATTCACCTAAAATAAAATTAAAAGCTCCCAAGGCTTATCAGAATAGCATCATTGCCAATGATGTAAAATCCGAATTTCTCATCGACCCTGTTCGGAGGTTAGGAATGAAAAATACCTTGATAATGAATGATTTATTAGAAAATCATCAATTCAAATTAGGGCTTTTTATTACACCGACCCTGAGAAATCATGATGTCAATTTGTCTTATCAAAATAATACAAAAAAAACAGATTGGGGGATAGATATTGCTCGGAGGTCTATTTCATTAAGTGAATTGGACGACCGAAGCTTGTACTTGTTTCGCCCTCTGAATATCAATACACCTGCGGCAACAGTCCTAAGTATCGACCGAAGATTGTATTATAATCGATTTTCATTCTTTTTCTCGCATCCGTTTTCGGAGAATCTCAAACTGATTGTCTCTCCCAATTTAATCAGTACTGCTGATATTGATGTGGCTGATTTAGGGAAGAAAAATTTGATTTCAGCGTACTTGGGTTTTAGAACTGAACTTGTTTTTGATAATACCAAGCCTCTCATCAACAAAAGTTTGGTTGGAACAAGGGCGAAAATACGTTTTGAGAAGGAAAATAGCCTAAATTCTGTCAAAGAAAATTTTCAACGACTCAATATAGATGCCCGACATTATCAACAATTGTTTGGACATTTGATTGTGGCGACTCGTTTATCATACAGTAGGTCGGTTGGTAAATCACCTAAAGTAACGATTTTGGGCGGAGTGGAAAATAATGTCAATCGAAATATTACTGAAACCAACGGACAAAGTGAAGGTGTGCCTAGAGATTTACGTGACATACTATTTTATGATTTTGCTGGAAATTTAAGAGGCTTTGATTTTGCGAAATTATATGGAACAAGCCATTTGTTAGGAAATGTAGAGCTAAGGCTACCTTTTGCAAGCATTACTTCAGAAAGTTCGATGACTTCGAGCTTTATGCAGAATTTACAGTTGGTAGGGTTCGGAGATGTCGGGACGGCTTGGTTTGGAAATAAAGGACCTTTCAATCGTCAGAATAGCTTAAATACAAGTGTTGTTGGAGGAGGGGATAACCCTTTCAAGGCAGTTGTCACAAACT
>CAYUFZ010000155.1:0-1214 GCA_964444025.1 uncultured Emticicia sp. | reverse complement strand
TATGGAATGGGCATTCGTTCGACTATTTTGGGCTATTATGTGAAGGCAGATTATGCTTGGGGAATAGAAGACCGGACTGTCTCAAAGCCTAAATTTTATGTATCGCTTGGCTATGATTTTTGATAACTCATTTGCTTAATTTATCAACAACCCCACATGAATCTTCTTGATTTATTATTTATTTTACCCTTGCTTTATGGGGCATACAGTGGTTACCATAAAGGATTATTGATTGAACTCATCGGAATTGCTGGTTTTATCGTGGCAATCATTGTTGGGTTCAAATTTTTAGGTATTGGAATGAACGTCATTTCTCCAATCATTGGCGAGGCAATGGCGAATCGATTCTTGCCTTATCTTAGTTTTACACTTATTTTTTTCCCCACCATTCTTTTATTGAATAAGTTCGGATGGATGCTCCGAAGGGTGCTTCGGTTTACCATTTTAGGGACAATCGACGGATTTGCAGGAGCTTTGCTGGGTATATTCACGTGGCTTTTCGGAATGAGTACCTGTTTTTGGCTATTATCCACAATGGATGTCAAATTGCCTAAAAAATTGACAGATGAATCTTTAAGCTACCCATTTGTGAGAAATTTTGCCCCCAAAATTATCTCAAAATCTTCCGATTGGATTCCGGCTGGAGGTAATATGATTAAAAAATTAGCTCAAGACTGAATTTATTCGCTTCGATATAAATGTACCAATTTACCAAAAACAAAACTAAATACGAAGGATATTGCCGAGCCTGAAAAAGTGGCAAATGTGGCTAAATCTTCACTAACTGGCTTGATTATTTTTAAAAAATAAACCGATAATAAAGAAATGACTTGTAAAAGTGCCAAAATCCAACCTCTTTTAGGTTCTAAATAACCTATCAAGAAACTCGATAATGCCAATGCCGACATGGCTAAATAGGCACCTGAGCCAATGCTGTGGTAAATTACATAAATCACCAGTGCCGTAGATGCAACCGTGATGAAGAGACTTTTATAAAATTTATTCATATTGTAAATAAAAAAACAAAGGTAAAAAAATCCCCTTTTGAGTAAGTATCAAAAGGGGAAAGTTATTTTATTTAGAACCTATTTTTTTGTCAAAATCACCGGCTTTTACAATCGATACTTTTTTAGGGTCTAAGTATTTTTTTATCACACCATTGAGTTCTTCGAGAGTCAAGTTTTCAACTTTTTTCTCAAAATCAGCATCAAATT
>CAYUFZ010000154.1:0-6755 GCA_964444025.1 uncultured Emticicia sp. | reverse complement strand
CATACTTAACATCAGTAAATTCTATAAAAAATAGGGGAATATAGCAGATGCACCTATTTTTTATTGTATTATTTTTTCTCTTTCATTTAATTTGATTCTCATTAAAGTCAGCCTTAATCATAACCAAATCACAATTATGAAGTTTTCATCCGAATCGAAATCGAAAATAGGTAGTAAAATAAGAAAATTAAGGGAACTCAGAAATTACACCCAAGAATACGTTGCTCAAAAAATCGAGATGACTGCTACAGGCTATGGAAAAATTGAAAGAGGAGATAATGATTTGTCATTCCAAAAATTAGAGAAAATATCAGCTATACTTGGCATTGGGATTCTTGAAATACTCTCATTTGAAAATGATGACATCTTAAAAGCAATCTCATCAACACATTGTTCCACAGATACCCAGAATGTCCCTGAAGAACATTTCAAAGTTATGGCATTGGAACAACTCATTCTACAACTCAAAGAGGAAAATGCCTTTCTAAAGAAAATTATTGAAAACTGGCAAAATAACCACTATCCCAAACGAAGCAATGAATAATTCATTAATTTTAGGTATTAATTAGAGTATTCGGGCGATTCTCCCGAATACTCGCTCCTATCATAAGTCAGCCATTTCATTGAATTAATAAACCATGAGACTAAAAATTTAATTCTAAATGGTTACGGTTCCTGGGGGCAGGACAGTTAATCAATTCTTTTTTCCGATTCGCTTGCATACCAAGCTTGACCTGATTCAATAAATTGACTACTACAGCTGTTACAATAATAATTCTCTTTGGTAGCTTCGCTTCCGCAACGTGTGCAAGTCATTTCTATAATTTTTTTTCCAAAAAATAAAAAAACATCACATTTGAACGACTACCAGTAAAATTGGTTGTGTTTTTTTGTAAGAAGACGATTCATAAGTCTGATACCATCAGTCATTGAGTGAGCCTTTCTCCAATATTTGTTTAATAGCTTGAATAGTATTGAAAGTACCTGTATAATAATCACCTACTTTAGCATTGGGAATATATATCTCATCAAGAATTTGTTTGGTTTGTTCATTTGACATTTGTTCTTCAATTCCAAAACCATTTTGGATTCGGATTCTTCTATACCCCGTTGAAATACCTATTAATATACCGTTATTAGTTTCTTTTTTACCTACTCCCCAAGTTTGGGCTATACGAAGCGTCAGTTCCTCGAATTTTCCTTCTTCAATTGTAGATTTTGGAATAGTGATTATCGCTATTTCTACTGTAGTCCGATTTTCAAAATCTTGTATTAAGCTATCTAATCTCCTTTCTTCTTCTGGTGTAAATATTTCTTCATTTACCCAACCAACTGGCGGTGGGATACTATCCCAATATGAGTTTGAGAATGCAGGAGTGGATATGAAATTTTGTTTCACCGCAGTCGCTTCAATCGATTTAGCTCCATTTTGTATTGCTTGCCAAGATGATTTAGGAATAAATAATCTGCCGGCATTATTCATCATATATGCCTCGATAGTGTTATATATAAATCTAACTTCAATAGCATTATCGTTAACATCGTAAGTAATATCATTATAATTTACTTCGATATTATGCTCAGAAGGAATATCATTATAAACTTTCAACTCAACTGTAACTTTATCGCTACCTCTTGCTTTTTCAAAAGATTGCTGTTCAATATTTAAATATATTTTACTTTCAGCAATTATTTCCCTTGAGCCATCCACATCAAGTTTAAAAGGTTTTCCTTTAGGTAAAAAATAATTTCTTATTACTGCTCCCGTGGGTTCAATTAATATTATTGAATCCTGACCATTGAATACAGTGTAATGACTATTCTTGAATGAAAGAAACTCGTCTCGAATCGCCTTTTCAGATCTAATACTAGCACCCTCTTTCTTCTCAAAATAAACAATCCTAAAAAACTGAATTCCAAATAGTAATAAAACAAACCATCTTGACCAATGAATATTTCGTATAATCCTATTAATAAGCAAACTGAAAGAAATAATTCCAAGTGCAATAGCTATATTCGACGTCGTGAATTGAGTATTTTTGTCTATTAGTTTAAAACAAATTCCGATAAAGCATAAAAGTCCAACAATCGTAGTATTGGTAAAGTATATTTTATTAAGGTGTTTGATTAATTTTTCATAATCATTCTCATTTTTCTTTTCTTCACTAACTAATCGTAATGCTCTCTCTGCATGGCGGTAATTTCTATCATCAATCTCATTTTTTGCTTCATAAATATTTTGGGTATCCTCAATAGCAGAAATTAAATATTTGTCATTGATATTGATAAAGTCATAGTTCGACAATTTTTGTATTGTCTTTTTTGTGATCTCAAGTTCATTGTTATTGGCACTATTCAACGACTTTTTGAGAAGATCTAATTCATACTGATCTGAAGGTTTCTTTCCTGAATAATATGATTTTTCAAATCTTTGATCTAAATAAATTGTATAGCGATCTCCATAGAAAGAAAAGATAACCTCGTTGTATCTATTCTCGTAAAAAGTTATCCTAGACGAGATTAGTTTAGTTTTCTCAGAATTCTCAAAGTCAAAAAAAGAACATATTTGTCGGAACAACGGGTGAGATTTAAGTTGTTCAAAATACCCTTCCTTGAAACGATTCTCTTTAAATTCAAATAATTTTTTCTGCATAGAAAAGCCTATTCCAATAGCTTTGGAAACGTCAAAACCAGGATAAGGATTTGTTACAAAAAGATTTTGATACAGATTTGTAAACTTTGCATTAACGATGAAGTAATGATCCATTGTTCTATAACCATCACAATTATGGCATGTAACTTCACCTGAACCACGACATGTGCCACAGGTTACACGACCTTGACCACTACATCTTGAACAAGTTATATATCCATTTCTACATTTAGAACATGGTTGATATCCCCTCCCGTGACATGATGAACACCTTTCCGTTCTATCACCATTTTTTTTAGTTCCTTTACCCGAGCAAGACCTGCATTGGATTTCCCCTCGACCAGAGCAACTTCCACATTTACTTTCACCCCGACCTGAACAACTACTACAAGTTCTATCTCCAGCTCCTCCGCAATGTGAACATCTTATTTTACCATGTTGCTTACAAGTTCTACAACCTATTGCATGATGGCTTTCTTCTATGCTATGATTGTCCTCAGAATTCTGAAATTCTTCGATATATGATAATTTATAATCCCATGAATTGAAATCTAAAATTCGCTTATTACCAACAGCTACTCCACCTCTGTTGGGTCGATTTGTTTCACTAATTGATCGTGTATCAGTAAAATTTTCAATCGTACATGTGTGAAACTTAATTTCACTACAAGAAACAATTTCAAGATTACCCTCTTTTAAGTAATCTTCTTCAAAATTAAATTTGGCTAGCTCATTACTTATTACAGAAAATACTTTGTTTTTATCTGTATCAGTTTTAACAACCTTGTAGTCAAATATTTCATTAAAATTAGAACCCATACTTATAAATTAATTTAGACTTCGAAGCAATGTGTTAATATTAAAATTATTTAATTATTGCATAATCTGTTGAATCACTTATTTTCTTACTAAGATTTATCGTTAATCCCCTTTTGAAGGCATCCGTTACCTGGTGCACAAAGCTTTTATCTCCTCCACTTTTGAAGACCTCGAGTATTATGCCCGCTGTAACTTTCGATAATTATCAAAGTATTATTAGCATCATTAGCTACCCTTTTAATTATGTTTGATTGCTAATTGAATCTGAATCTTTCTTTAAATATTTAGCAAACAAATTATTGTAATCATTCATCACTTTTATATCAAGTCCAACATTCAGCAAATCCTCTTTTTTTTCACTTTTTTTGTCAGTTTTATTATTTTCTAAAAATTTGAATTTGTTAATTATTGCACTAAAATTGAAGTCTGAACTTATATATTGAACCAATTTTTCTTTTGGGAAATCATTTATTTCTTTGATTTGTTCGTCAGTTTTTGATGCCATGTCTTGATACAATGATTTCGCTGAATCAAATTGATTAATCTTGGTTTCAATACCATTTTTCACATTAGATACTAATTTTGAAAGAAATATCTTATGAGACATAATCATAACATCTTCATCATATGAAATATTGGTGTCAATTTCATACGTATATTTTTTTATACTATATAACTTCAAATATTCTAGAGATAATGAATTAAATTCTTTAGATGAATTACTTTTTATTTCGCTTAAAAGTTCTACGAATGAAATATATTCATTATGCCTCTCTTTAAATTCAGTGGTAATTAAAATTGAGTAATTTGAGCTCTCATTGACTGCTTTATTAACTTTCGTCAAAATATTAATCAATGTTGATTTGGTGTTTAAGTCGATTTCTGCCAAATTTATTTTTTCTATCCTCAAGTTACAATCAATCTCAAATGTTCTTTTTACATTTTCTAGTTTACTTTGAAGCCTAGATAGTATCTGGTTAGCAATAGGTTTAAATTCAGGACTAGATACAGCTAAAGCAATTGGTGCAAAATATTGGTTATTTATCAGTTCATTAATAATTTCGAGGGCACCATCATTGTCGCCTGATAAGCATAAATACTTTGATAATTTATATGTTGATAAAACTTCTGTTTTTTTATCAATATCCTTTCTTAGTATTTTGTTAAGCAAATCGATTGATTGACTATATTTTTCCTGAAGAGAATAAAGAGTTGCTAGATTGTCAAGTATAAAAACTTCTGTAGTTTTCATATTATCTTGTGAGACTTCTTCAAAGTAGGAAAAATCTTCTTTTACTAGTTTAGAAGCTTTTTCAAAATTGAAAATTGATTCTTCTAACTTTTCTTCACGTAAATAAATAAAACCTAAGTTTATGTATGCCTCAATGTTTAATGGATTCTCCTGGAGGCTTTTATTTAATTGATTAATTGCTTCATTGTAGGAGCCCATTTTGTATAGTATAAACCCTTGCTTATTAAATTCAGCGGATTTAGTAGTACCGCTGAATTTAATCAAATTTAATAATTGATATAACTTTTGATCAACATTAAATAAATACCATTTAATTTCATTAAGATTCTCAATAAAATTAGCTTCAATACTCTCAATGATAGATTCTACGCTATCGAACCCATTTTGAATTGTATCCTCAATCGAAATGAGAGTATCTTTTACTAGTCTTAATGCCTCTGTAGTTTTTTCAGTTTGATGTGTTCTTGCAGTTACTGTTTCCACTTGAGAAGCAATCATCCAACCTTGTCTTTTTTTGATAGATTCTAAAGTTATCAAATTGTCAATTTCAATATTCGAAATAGGTATGTTTGAGACATTACCCCAGCGGTATTTATCAACTAAACTCATATTTTAACTATTCAAAGTGTTTATATTTATTCTGTTATCGTTTAACGATTCATGACACATATTGAACTTTTCAAAAATAATGAAAAAACTGAAAGAACAGAAAATGATTTGTCATTCCAAAAATTAGAGAAAATATCAACTATCCTAGGCATTAGGATTCATGAAGTACTCTCATTTAAAATGGTGTCTGGACTCCACTTTAACCCCACAAATCTATCAAATACACTTTATAAAACAAGTCCTATTTAAGCACTCTAAAGACTAATTTCTCACTTTCAATACTAATATATCACGGTGAGTTTTAGAGAGCTTTTTTTAGATAATCAAGCCTTATCGAACTAGAAAATTAGAGGCTTAAGCACCTTTGATTTTTGCTAAAAACCATACTTAACATCAGTAAATTCTATAAAAAATAGGGGAATATAGCAGATGCACCTATTTTTTATTGTATTATTTTTTCTCTTTCATTTAATTTGATTCTCATTAAAGTCAGCCTTAATCATAACCAAATCACAATTATGAAGTTTTCATCCGAATCGAAATCGAAAATAGGTAGTAAAATAAGAAAATTAAGGGAACTCAGAAATTACACCCAAGAATACGTTGCTCAAAAAATCGAGATGACTGCTACAGGCTATGGAAAAATTGAAAGAGGAGATAATGATTTGTCATTCCAAAAATTAGAGAAAATATCAGCTATACTTGGCATTGGGATTCTTGAAATACTCTCATTTGAAAATGATGACATCTTAAAAGCAATCTCATCAACACATTGTTCCACAGATACCCAGAATGTCCCTGAAGAACATTTCAAAGTTATGGCATTGGAACAACTCATTCTACAACTCAAAGAGGAAAATGCCTTTCTAAAGAAAATTATTGAAAACTGGCAAAATAACCACTATCCCAAACGAAGCAATGAATAATTCATTAATTTTAGGTATTAATTAGAGTATTCGGGCGATTCTCCCGAATACTCGCTCCTATCATAAGTCAGCCATTTCATTGAATTAATAAACCATGAGACTAAAAATTTAATTCTAAATGGTTACGGTTCCTGGGGGCAGGACAGTTAATCAATTCTTTTTTCCGATTCGCTTGCATACCAAGCTTGACCTGATTCAATAAATTGACTACTACAGCTGTTACAATAATAATTCTCTTTGGTAGCTTCGCTTCCGCAACGTGTGCAAGTCATTTCTATAATTTTTTTTCCAAAAAATAAAAAAACATCACATTTGAACGACTACCAGTAAAATTGGTTGTGTTTTTTTGTAAGAAGACGATTCATAAGTCTGATACCATCAGTCATTGAGTGAGCCTTTCTCCAATATTTGTTTAATAGCTTGAATAGTATTGAAAGTACCTGTATAATAATCACCTACTTTAGCATTGGGAATATATATCTCATCAAGAATTTGT
>CAYUFZ010000153.1:0-6770 GCA_964444025.1 uncultured Emticicia sp. | reverse complement strand
GGCCCTTCCATGGCATCAGGCAACTATACTTGCAAAGGAAGCTGTGCTGATTTTGCCATACACCCACAAAAAAGTAAAATACCAACAGTGCTTAGTTCTGGGCTATTCAGAAAAGTAGGGGAGAGCTGCTGGGCTTTTGACGTAATTTCCAATAAATCAAAAGTTCCGAAATATCGATAAACCAAGAATAATCCAATCAAAAAGCCTATATCACCGATTCGATTGACCAAAAATGCTTTCATAGAAGCTCGGGTGGCACTAGGCTTTTTAAACCAAAAGCCAACTAATAAATACGAACACAAACCGACCATCTCCCAAGCCATAAACAAGCTCAATAAATTGCCAGAAAGTACAATCCCTAGCATTGCCATGATAAACAAATTCAGATAAGCGTAATACCTCCCGAAGCTATCATCTCCTTTCATGTATTTCATGGAGAAAACTTGTACCCAAAAAGCTATAAATTGTACCAAAAAGTACATCAGATAGGTTAAATCATTGACCAAAATACTGACCGTAAATGATTGATTCCCTAATTTGAACCATTCGAACACGATGGAATCTCCAAAAGCATCACTCAGTCGGATACCCAATGAGAAAAGAACCCCAATTCCGTTTATCAGAATGGATAGGTAGGCAATGTATTGCTCTTTCAGCTTGTTTCTTTGAGATAAAAAAAACAAAAAACCGAAAAAATAGAGGAGCAAGTTTATCAAAACAATTCTTTCTGCTGACATTGAAAGCGTTTCTTTTTTTGCAAATATCAGACAATAAATGCGATAAAGCAATAATTATGAGGAATATTGAGGTTTTTGAGCATCTTTTGGAGAATTAATCGAAAAGTGGCCAATTGACCCCCAAAAAGAATGTTCGCTTCAAGCCTGGATAATTGGAGCTTACGTAATAGCCATTTGCTGGAAATCCTTGATTGACATGGGCAAACTTAAAAAACAATCGTACTTTGTTGATATTCAAGTTGGCAAAAACATCTACAATAGGCGTTCCCCAAACTGTTTGCTCGTTTTGCAAGTAAAATTGCCTAATTAGTGGCATATACTGATAGCCCTGATAAGCACTTCTATAAAAAATATCGAGACCCGTTTGTATTTTAAGGACTTTTGCATATTTAAAATAAAACGAAATCTGAGTATTATTGGTCAATTGGGGCATTCGTATGAGCTTGCTTTGAGAGTTTGCAACCCAATAACTTTGATTGATAAAAGAGAATTTATTCGATTGATAGGCAATTTTGAAACTAATTTTCAAAAGGCTTATTGGCAAAGACGATTGTCGAACCAGTGCTTTTTCGTCGTAATAAATATAATTTTTGATGATGGAATAATCTGCCCCAGGAGACAAAACCCATTGTCTGATTTTAAAGGCTGTATTGGCATAGAATTGCATCGAAAATTCATTTTTCAAGCTTGTATCTATCAAGGCAACGGTTTTGTAAAAAAATTGGTCGAGAATATCAGCTGGTCGGTTGATGAGACTGAATCCAGCACGGATAGAAGGGCTAAGATATTCAGCTTTGATTTTTAAATTTCCGATGGAATTGACAGCCCCTAACTCGGCTTCGGCATAAGCCCTACGAATACTATCCGGGAAAAAATAGTTTGCCCATGCTCCTAAATAAGTTTCATTTTTCCAAGTTTTCGGAGATTCCAAGCCGAATCTATTAAAGGTATAATTTCGTTGTCTCAGGTTCAGACGGTAAGCAAACCCCCGGTAAATCCCTTTCACCCCCAATTTATTTTCTACTAATCGATAACGTGATTTTAGCGAGAGTGTATCCGTTGATGTTTGGGCAGTAAAATGATATACTTGGGAGCTTAGCGAAGAATCCGCTCCAAAATTATAGTCGAAATATAGGTCTCTTCTGCCTTGATAATCAATGATATGATACAATTGGAAGCCATTGGCTAATTTGAATTGGTGGTACAGATGGACTTCATTTCGCCAATCCCTGGCACTTGCCCCCGAAAGTTTCGATAAGAAATTTTTATAGTCATTCAAATATTTTGTTTCTACAAATGCCAAAGAATCAGACCAAGGCTTTAAGCCCCCTTGTTCAAGGGTATAGTGGTTGAAATGATTGTAATTACCCAAAAAGGTGTATTTCTGATTTTTAGATATATAATTGACCGAATAGTTTACATTCCAGCTGTCGGTTAGTCGGTCTTCACGTGTTTTGGGAGCTCCGAATTGTTTGGAAGTTGTGAGGTGACGAGCATCCAAGCCCATATTTAAGCGAGGATTAATGTTTTGAGAATGTCTGAAATCCAAAAGTGCAGTACCACCACCAGATTGCACATAATTTATACCAGTATAGGGCGATTTGCTATTGAAATAGGCAATATTCTTGGGATTATAGGCATAAAAAGAAAAAGTATGGAAACCCAATTGTTGGGAAATATCCTGCCGTTGTTCAAAGAATAAAGGGCGAATAGCTGTACCAATATTTCCCAAATCCTGATTGAGCCATCCGCTTTGAAGATTTGTATCAAATAAATGAAAATTATTGAACAAGGTATCCGGATGATATTCTTGCTTTTTATTATTCAAAATATCATCTTCCAAGATATATTTTACTGTTTTGATGCTGTAAACTTGCTTGGTGGAGTCGTCTAAGATTTGTGTAAATCCGACAAAACATTTGATTATTAACACAAATGTGAAAAATATTTTTTTATTCATTTTGTTTGAAATTTGTCATTTATTTTTCAAAACATTGATGTTTATGAAAAATAAAACAACAATTTACTGCTTAAACTTCGGTATTTGGAAAATTTGTGTAAATTTAATGAAATAATCAAATATAAAATTTATTCAATCCATAAAATCGTGTCATTTGCCGACACTTGGGCAAGCTTTCGTTTGTTTTTAATATTTTTTATAATTTTGTGGCAATATAATCTAAAATCAATATGCAAGAAACACTTCTCGACACCATTCCTTCCTTAGATTTATCAGATTTTTTGTCTGATGAGGTAGAAAAAAAAACAGCTTTTGTGCAGAATCTGGGGAATGCTTTTCAAACAATCGGTTTTGTCGCCATCAAAAATCATGGTTTGTCTGAAGAGTTAAGACATCAATTATATGCTGCGGTACAAAAATTCTTCTATCAAGATGATAATTTAAAGCAAAAATACGAATTTCCAGAATTTCTTGGACAAAGGGGCTATGTAGGCAAAGGAAAAGAAACCGCCAAAGGATTTACCAAGCCTGATTTGAAAGAGTTTTTTCATGTGGGGCAACCCGAACCAATAGAGGGAATGCTTGCCAATATTTTCCCAGTGGAAGTCCCCGAATTTGAAAAATATACCCAAGAAATATATCGAATTTTTGAACATACAGGCAAAACGCTACTGCGAGCCATTGCCTTATATTTGAAACTTCCCGAAGATTATTTTGAAGAAAAAGTAAAAAATGGTGATAGCATCTTGCGGGCTTTGCATTATTTTCCTATCGAAAACCCAGAATTATTGCCCGAAGGAGCGGTACGTGCGGCTGCCCATGGAGATATCAACCTCATTACGCTGCTGATGGGTGCTTCTGCTGAAGGCTTGGAGGTTTTGCGTTTGGATGGGAAATGGATTCCCGTGACTGCCCTTCCCGAGCAAATCATCATCAATGTAGGGGATATGCTGGATAGGCTCACAAACCACCGATTGAAATCAACCATTCACCGTGTCGTGAATCCCCCCATCGAAAAAATGAAAACCTCTCGCTTTTCCATTCCTTTTTTTATGCACCCCCGTGCCGAAATGGATTTGACTTGTTTGGAGAGCTGTGTTTCTGTCGAATTTCCTAAAAAATATGAAAACATGACTGCCGGCGAGTTTTTGTCGGAAAGATTGAGGGAATTAGGATTCAAAAAATGATTCATTCCTAAACACAATTTTATAAATCAGCAATTCATGAGCAAAACACGACAAATTAGGTATGTAATTTTTCTGAAAGACATTCTTATATTAGCTTTCACTTGCTTTGGTGGCCCTCAAGTACATCTAACCATGTTTCTTGATAGGCTTGTCAGAAAACATAAGTATATTACGGAAGAAGAGCTTTTGGAATTACAAGCCCTTTGTCAGGTGTTGCCCGGGCCTACCTCTACCCAGACGATTACTGCCATTGGGTATCGTTTGGGGGGAGCGACTTTGGCATATTTGACTTTGCTAATTTGGGTTTTACCTGGTACTATTCTGATGACTTTGGCAGCGTTGGGTCTTTCTTATGTCGGAAATGAGCATTTGCTTGCTCTCACTCGATTTATCAAACCCATGGGTGCTGCTTTTATTTTTTATGCCGCTTATTCCATCGGAATCAAAGTGATAAAGACCAAAACAAGTGTTTTTTTGTTGATTTTGTCTTCTCTTGCGGCATTATTTTTTCATTCGCCTTATATTACTCCCATTTGGATTTTATTGGGTGGATTAGCAACTTCATTGAAATTTAGGTCGCAAGAAAAATTAGAGAAAAAACCTTTCCGAATTGAATGGTCGAATTTTATGCTTTGGTTGGCGGTATTGGTGGTCTCGGCAATTTTGGGAGCTTGGACTCATTCCTTGCCCATTCGATTGTTTGAGAATTTTTACCGCAACGGAAGTTTGGCATTTGGAGGTGGACATATTTTGAAACCTTTGCTTTACAACGAATTTGTGGAGTTTAAGCACTATTTGTCGTCCGATGAATTTCTTTCAGGATTGGCGGTGGTCGAGTTGGTGCCTGGGCCTGTTTTTTCTATTTCGGCTTTTGTTGGGGCATTGTCGATGCGTTCGTGGGGCATGAGTGGACAAATATTAGGCAGCTTGATGGCAACCACGGGTATATTTTTGCCAGGAATATTCCTTATTTTTTTCGTCATTCGATTTTGGGATGAATTGAAGAAATTTCGAGCCATTCGGGCTTCTTTGGAGGGAATCAATGCGGCTTCTACCGGACTGACTTTTGCGGCAGCCATTTCCTTGTTTCGACCGATGAGCCATGATTTATTATCCGATTTGATTTTGGCTTTTACCCTAATTATTCTTCAGACAAGGCTAATTCCGACTTATTTGATTATTTTAGGGGGCTTGTTTTTGGGATGGGTAATCGCCTAAAAAAACAATTGTACTTGTTTTTTTATATCTCCCTTATTTTGATAGATAATTCATTTTTTTAACTACTGAAAATAAAACAGCCTAAAAATACTTTCTAATCGTAGCTCCTGCAAAAGCTACGATTGTTTTTAAAAATTAAAGTTCATGCCAAAAACAAAATTCCGAGGTTTGGTATTATAGCCTAATACTTCGAAATATTTTTGGTTGCTTAGATTCTTTAATTGCAGGTATATGTCCATTTTTTTATTTGCTTTGTAATTGACAAAACAGTCAAAGGTATGATACGCTGCAATATATTCGCCACCATTGTCGTATAATCCTTTCAATCTTTTTCCTACATACCTAAAAGTTGGCGAAATGCTCCATTTTTCGTTTGGATAAAAATTCAAGCTTGAGTTGATAACGGTTTTGGGTCTTCTATACAGATTGTTTACAAATTCATCTCCGCTATTGCCTTTACCCTCGACATAATTCCAGTTGCTACTCCAACTTGCTTTTTCATGGATTGTCCAATTGCCTTCCAGCTCAAATCCTTTATTTATTTGTTTGTCTTGATTGATGTAGTAGGAAGCGTAACTTATTGGGTCTGTATAAAAAACGATTATATTTTTGGAATTTCTTAGAAATCCTACCAATCGAAGCTGGAGTTTGTGATTAAAAAATTTACTTTGAATCCCTGCCTCAAAGTTTTCGCTGAACTCAGGTATCAATTTTTTATTGCCATACTCACTAAAAAGCTGATAGAGAGAAGGGGTTTTGTAGGCACTGCTCAAATTGACAAAAATCTTGTGTCGTTCATTGAATCGAAAACTTGGATTGATGGTATAGGTATTGTTGTTTCCATAAATGGAATGTTGGTTGTTTCTGAAACCGACTTCAAGATTCAAACCATTCTTAAAAAACATTAAGAACGAAGAATAAAATGCCCAATTATTGACATGGCTGGTATCTTTTCCTAAAGGAACACTGGCATAATAGCCATAGTCACTGATACTTTCGTACGATTGAGCGGTGTTTTGATGTAGAAATTGAGAGCCAATTACCCAAGAATATCGGTCGGATAATTGAATATTTCCGTACAAATCGCTGATGGCACTATTGCCTTGAAAATGATTTTGCGACCATTTCGTATAGCCGCTGATACTGGCACTATCGTTTTCGATGTGTCTTTCTGTCCGAATAAAGGATTGAAGAAAGTTGATTTTTACCTTGTTTTTTTGAAAAGCAATTGAAAAATTATTAACCAAATTGGAGCTTTTTGTAGTAAAATCTTTGTCATCGCTAAATGCCCCCCCATCAATGTCGGTTTTATAATTACTCAAGTTTCCGGAATATCCGAACGATAGATTTTTATTGAAATCATAGGTCAATTTGCTTTGAATACCTTGTTGCATAAATCCATCTTTATCGAAATTCTGCTTGCCTGTACTATCGAACGCCGAGGAGAATCCTTTGCTATTCAGATAAGAAAAATTTGCCAAAAATCCCAATTTCCCCATTTTGGAGCTTATCCCTGTTTGAAGGCTGTTTGTACGGAAACTTCCTGTAGAAATTTTTGTAGTGGAATTGAATTTTGGACTTATTTTTTTAGAAATAATATTAATGACACCCGCCACGGCATCACTTCCCCAAAGAGTACTTTGAGCACCCCGAAGAATTTCGATTTTT
>CAYUFZ010000152.1:0-6805 GCA_964444025.1 uncultured Emticicia sp. | reverse complement strand
TTGATAACTTTTCTGAGCAATTCCACGCTTTGAGCCAGCTGCTGAAAGTTGCCACGAAAATTGAGGAGAAGAAATGTCTGTTCCCAAAGGTGTATTTTCGTAATTTACCCTCAAATTTTGTACAGAAGTTTGGGCAAAAACACTTCCCAAACAAAAAAATAAGCCAAAGAAGAGTATCTTTGAAAGTTTCATTCGTAACATCTGATAATCAATAAATAGTTTTAGGTCGAATTTTTTATTGGGGAAAGTTCGTGTATTATTCTAAAAATACATTCATGTACTTACACGGTTTTGAGATAATCAAGGAGTATATGGAGACACCCCAACGGAAGTCCAGCCTCCATCCACCACCACATTTTGCCCCATTATTTGCCTCGACAAAGGAGAAACCAAAAATAAAGCGGCATGAGCAATATCATTCGTCGTGGCAGGTCTTCCTGAGGGAGTAATTCGTGACCAAGTTGCTTGATATTCTAAATCAGCTAAGGTTCGTTCAGTCAGTGTTGCTCCTGGCACAATGGTATTGATATTGATGCCGTATGGAGCCAAATCAATGATTAAATTTTTGGATAGTTGGTCGAGTGCAGCCTTCGTCATTCCATAAGCTGCCAAAAAAGGGTGAGCTTGATGCCCCGTAACCGAGGATGTTAATAAAATTGAGCCACCATTTCCTTGATGAATCATTTGTTTTGCAACAGCCTGAGTCAAGAAAAAAGTGCCAAAAATATTTATTTTCAGTAAATTATTCATCGACTCGGGTCGATATTCCAAAAAATCTCCAAAAGTAGTAATTCCTGCATTGGCGATTAATATGTCAATTTTTCCAAATTGTCGAACGGTATGCTCCACAATACCCTGAATGATGCTTAATTCCGAAATATCTCCTACAAAAATTTCAACGACCCCTCCTAACTCTCTAATTTTTTGTTGGGCATCCACTGCAGCTTCTTTATCCAAATCGTTAAGCATCACTTTGGCTCCGTACAAAGCCAATTGTTTGGCAATTTCAAAGCCAATACCAATCCCTGCTCCCGAGATAATTGCCACCTGATTTTCAAATAGATTTTTATTCATTTTTTGCTTTATGCTTGATAAATTAATCATCCAAGTTAAGCAAAATACCCTCAACGAAGCAAATAAATTTGAAAGTGGTAAAATATATGATAAAAAATCTATATTGATTCGGGTAAATTTATCAATGTCTCAAGGAGGATAAATTTACCCAAAACTATATCATTTAAAGTTTTTCAATACTAATTGGTTGCGGAACGACATTTTCAATTGGTTTGCAACTTTTCAGATAGGCAAAAATAGCTACTAAATCTTCTCTTTTGGCATGTACATAGTTTGTCCAAGGCATGGGAGGCAATAATGGTCGGGCGGTACGAATCCCTTTAGATTTCCCTTCTGTCATGGCAATAATGAATTGCTCTTCCGACCAAGAGCCAATTCCTGTGTCATCGGGAGTCAGATTGGCTGAAAAAGTAGCTCCCCAAGGACCAACAGCAATGGTATTCATCGGATGAAAAAGTACCCAATTTTTGATTGCATCTTTGTTTAACGAAGGGATTGGAATAGAGGCAGGATGTCCAGACAAACCCAAATCAGGGTCGAGAATAGGCCCATTAGGTGTCATTTTTTTGGGAGCATGGCAATCGCCACAGCCCATTATTTCTACCAAATATTTCCCTTTTTCTATCTGAGATTTGGTGTACGGTAATTGTTGTTGGCTCGACAAGTTTCTTTCGACATGTGGCTTGCGGAGATTCAACGAAACTAAAGTCACAAGCCCGAAAGCAAGTGTAACAACAACGGTAATTTGTTTTTTCATGGCTAATTGGTAAAATTGAAATGTAGAGATTGATAAAATTTATTTAATAATATATTTAAACTTTAAAATTACCAAAAAAAGAAATCTGCGTGAAAGATTTGGCAAAATTTACCGATAAAATACGAATCCGTAAAGCAAAGATACTTTTGTTCGACCCTGAAATTGAGAGAAGTATAAATCAATTATCCGCAACTACTTATTCGTTAATTAACAGAAAAAATCATTTCTCCTTAAGAAACTAACTTTACTGATTTTGAAATAATTTAATGGTATAATCAAGTAGTTTTTTATCCCCACATTCTCCGTGACCGGGAACAACTATTTTTACATTTGGATATGTATTTTTTATTTTTTCTACTGTATTAGACCAAGCACTTACATTCGCATCTCCTAAGTATCCCTTACTTGCTTGTAATTCTTTCATTAAACATCCTCCAAATAGTACATTTTCGCTTGCAAAGTATCCCACAACATTATCTTTTGTATGCCCTTCTCCAAAAAACCTTACCGAAACGGAGGTATCTCCTACATTTAACGTAAGCGAATCTGTAATACTTTTCATTGGCACAGGCAAATTGTTTTCTTGGGCAAGTTCAATTGTTTTCCGATTGGCGTATGATACGATATTGTTTTTATGAAATGCCTTTAATCCACCCAAACAATCGTCGTGAAAATGTGTTGGGACAATTGCATTTATTTTACAATGGAGATTTTGTTTAACATATTTAACCAATTCGTCGGCACTTGTATCATTCGTCGGCGTATCGAAAATGATTACTTCCTTATTATCTCTTACGATGAGTCCGTTGCAAGGCACATTTCCAAAATCATTTGTTTGTAAATAAGAAATATGTATAAATGAATTTTTAGAAATTTGTTTCACAATCAGATTATTTGTTTTATAAACAACTTTTGGTTTAAAAGCTAAATGATTGGAGGAGGTACAATTCCAAAAAAATATAGAAAAAACGAGTGCAATTATGGTTGATTTCATGATATTGGAGTTCGAGAATATAGACAAAACAAATCATTACAAAAATTCAATCAGACTACATACGCCTAAATAATTTTTGACGATTGATGCGATGCTGCGTCTAAATTATCCATAAAAATTAAAAAGTCCAAAAAGAATATGAAGGCATGTTTGAAAACTTAAATGCTGTAATAGAGTTATTTTCATAATTCCATTTGGGTTTTGTGCATTCGAGTCAAGGCTTTTCTTCTTGCCCAAGAAAAAAATCGTTTAGACAATACCCTCAATAGACTAATTATCAATTAGTTGTAAAATTCAAAAATGTCTCGAATCGTAATACTTTTACCCAAATTTTGGGCAACTCATTTGAGCTATTTACAAATTTTTACTTTTTAAGGCATTCACCGCATAATCAGCAGCCCGAGCAGTCAAAGCCATGTAAGTCAAGGAAGGGTTTTGTGTAGAAGTTGATGTCATACAAGCTCCATCCGTGACAAATACATTTTTACAATGATGGAGTTGATTGTAACTATTCAACAAAGATGTATTAGGGTCTTTACCCATTCTTACTCCACCCATTTCGTGGTTTTCATTTCCTGGCAAACGTTTGGTATCTATTGGTTGAATATTCTTGAAACCCGCTTCATGATACATTTCCGAAAATTGTTCATGAAAATCCTTCAAAACCTTCTCGTCATTATCATCATAGCCAATCGAAATTTTGAGCTGAGGGATGCCGTATTTATCAACCAATTGCTTATCCAATTGTACGATACTACTTTCTTTCGGAATGGTTTCGGCCATCATACTTGCACCTATTCCCCACGAACCCAAATATGGCTTATTGAGGTTAGATTTTAGTTCTTCCCCTAATCCATCTTTATTAGTAAGTTCGATTCTTGATGCGGTTAACGAAGTAGCATAGCCCCTTAGAAAATCAGTTTCTTGTTTTAGCACATTTCTGAATCGAGGAATATAACTTCCATTAGGACGGCGACCGTCGGTTGTAGAATCAAGATTCCCTTCGTATTCCGCCGATATTCGACCTCGATAGCTATGAAATGCCATGAATTTTCCTAATAATCCATTGTCATTTCCCAAACCGTTCGGAAAACGATTTGATGTTGAATTCAGTAAAATCAAATTCGTATTTAATGCAGAAGCATTTAGGAAAATAATTTTGGCGTAAAATTCAATCATTTCATGGGTTTGAGAGTCTATTACACGCACACCGATAGCCTGACCTTTGGTTTCATCATAAATGACTGAATGAACCACAGAATGAGGGCGAAGAGTCATTTTCCCCGTCTTTTCAGCCCAAGGAATAGTAGAAGAATTGCTACTAAAATAACCTCCGTAAGGGCAGCCTCTCTCACAAATGGCTCGGTTTTGACAAGCAGCTCTCCCTTGTTGGTAATGAATTTTTTGTGGATTAGTCAAGTGTGCCACTCGACCAATTATTACATGGCGATTGCTGTATTGAGAAGCAATTTTGTGTTTGAAATATTTTTCAACACATGACATTTGATGAGCTTTCAAAAACTCCCCATCTGGTAAAATCGCAAGTCCATCACGATTTCCAGAAACCCCAATGAATTTTTCTACATAACTATACCAAGGAGCAATATCGGCATAGCGGATAGGCCAATCTGTTGCGTAACCATCTCGTGCAGGACCCTCAAAATCGTAGTCACTCCAACGCTGAGTCATACGCCCCCAAAGCAATGAACGACCACCTACTTGATAAGCACGAATCCAATCATAAGGGCGGTCTTGGATATAGGCTTGCTCAGCGTCTTTAGTTAAAAAATGAGCAGTCGCTTCACTAAAAATATAGTTTTTACTAGCAATTTGATACTCTTTTTTTATTTCGAGAGGAACTTGACCTCTATGTTCAAATTCCCAAGGTTGTTTTAGAGTGGTTGGGTAATCACTGATATGTTTGACATCACGCCCTCGTTCGAGAACAAGGGTTCGGAGGCCTTTCTGTGTGAGTTCTTTCGCTGCCCAACCGCCGCTCATACCCGAACCTATGACAATAGCATCATAAGTGAGATTTCTTATACTATCGATATTAAAATTCGCCATATTATTCAATCTGTAAAGTCTAAAACGGTTGGTTTTTATGCAAAATAAATGATTTTTTATCTTTCCCCCAACTTTTACGATTGACCCCTGATTGCCCCCCTAAATTAGTACAGCTTATAAAACAAAAAAGCCTTAGATTTCTCTAAGGCTTTTCGTCGGGGTGGCCAGATTCGAACTGACGACCTTCTGCTCCCAAAGCAGACGCGATACCGGGCTACGCTACACCCCGATTGGTGTTTTCTGTTTCGGAATGCAAAAGTAAAAATTAAAATTTATATTTCAAACTTTTACGCAAAAAAATAAAAAAATATTTTTTTGCGGAGAGGGCGGGATTCGAACCCGCGGTACGCTTTAGACGTACGACAGTTTAGCAAACTGCTCCTTTCGGCCACTCAGGCACCTCTCCTTCCGTTTAGGAATGCAAATATAGAAGCTCGTTTTTGAAATTCCAATATTTCATTTGCTTTTTTTTAAAAAAAATACACTCAAAAATGCCTCAATTCAATAACTTTCTAATTTTCAGTTACTTACAAAAAACATTCGATTAAATATTTTTTGTAAAATTTGACAAATAAAATCCAGCTTCCCTAATTTATTTTCAAAAAATAATTCATTTACACTTCCCAAGTATATTATGTATTTATTATTATCTTGCTTGTATATTCATAATTAATCTAGCCCTATTCATGAAAATCACTGTCATTATTCTCAATATTTTACTTCTGTTGGGTCTTTTTCCTTCCCTTTTGTTCGCCATGATGTCTCCGATGATTTTTGATGCTGGTGTTACTTCTCGCCGTTCGTGGGCGGCAGGTATGATTATTGCCTTACCTTTGGCTATAATTATTGCAGAAATTGTATCATGGATTGCCTTTTACAAAGGGAATTACAATTTAGCTCTCAAGGCTAGTATCGCTCCTTTCATTTTTGGTATTTTCACAATCATTACCTTATTGATAATAGACTAAAAAAGCCGAATAGTTTTTATTCGGCCCTCAATAATTTAAAAAATCGGAAACGATTTCGGAATTGGAATCATCTGCTGTTTTAATAAAGATTCTATTTCAGCCACAACCGCCAATTCTGTATCACCTGAGGCTTTGGAAGCTTCTTTTAAAATTTTCATTGCCTCGTTTGTCCACTCTGTGGATGGCGTATAATTGAGCTTTAAGTGTTCCAATGCTTGCTCGCCAATTTTGGCGATGGCGGCTAAATTTCGTGCATGTGCCTGTATTCGGCTCAGTGGAGCAGAATCTCCCAAGACAGCAGTCAGTTTTTTATCCAAACTTTGCCATTGACTAAGATATGCCATGATAATCTTTTCTGACTCAGAATCTTTGTTAATCAAAAATAATTTAACAGCCGCTCTGAATTTCCATTTTATTTCCGAATCTACAGGGATTATATCCGAAATTTCATTTAATGGAGCAGTTTGAAAAGTCATTCCTTTGGGTTGAGTCATTTTTGCAAACAGTTTTTTATAACCCTTGATGGGGCTCAATACCTCTGTAAGTGTCTTCAAGTCGCTTATATTGGATTCGCCAGAATAAGCACGAAGTGCCTTTTCATAAGCAGAGATATGCTCCAAACCCCTAAAGTCCATTTCTTTACTCACCAAAGCTAATCTTCTGTATAAATCCTCTATATCTGTCAGCTCTGCAGGCGACCAAAACCGCTCCGCTATAGCCGCTGCCCTTGGCCAAATTCGGGTTTCAAGATTATATCTATCGGCAATTTCAGTCCATTGAGCGGCTTCCCCCCCTTGGATTCCATTTTTACCAAAAAAATCAGGATTATTATAATGAATATAAGCAGGCATAAACAAATCCAAATAAAAACCTTTAGAAATGAGAGTAGGATTGCCATTTTCGATTGATTGATTAATAAATGTCGGATTTTGCCAAACTTGTACC
>CAYUFZ010000151.1:5563-6808 GCA_964444025.1 uncultured Emticicia sp. | reverse complement strand
CCTATGGTTGCAAAGCGTGGTGATGTTGGTGATTCAAGTTTTGTCATATCAACAGAAATGTTTGAAAATGTCTATGTAAAACTTTGGGGACCAAGAAATGATAAAGGCTTGCCTCAAAACTATAAAGCATATTCTCTACATGATATGGTTAGGGAAATGCCAGAATACAAAGCTCCCGTCGGTTGGCAAAACATGTCACAAGCCATTCCAAAGTTATTCATCGAATGTGGAGACGATGATTTTCTGTTGAAAGCCAATACGAATTTGGTACATTTATTGAAAGAAAAGAAAATTCCAGTTGAATTTAGAGTGAGAGATGGGGTTCACAATTGGACTTATTGGCGAAAAGGTTTAGAAGATGCCTTGGAGTTTGTAGGTACGGAATTTAGAAATTAATGATTATTGAAAAAATATTTTGCCTCAAGCACTCGATGCTTGAGGCTTTTTTTTTTGAAGCAAGTGGCTTTCCTTTGATAATCACAGTCATTTTGTAAAAAAAGTCAATTATTTTCTTCTAATTGATTGATTTTGTCAGTATATGGAATGATTTTGATAATTAATTTAATAATTCTAATATTAATTTTGTATAAATAATTGTTCTAAAAGTTCAATAAATAAAAAAACCGCCTCTACTGCGAATAGAAAGCGGTTGTCATTAAATTTTATTCTAATCTAAAATTTATTAAACAGCTCAAATTTATGAAAAAAATTTATTCTAATGGCTATTTTTCGGTAAAAACTGCCACGATAGTCCTATGGCTATGTTTGTTTAGCATTGCTGCGGTGGCTCAAACAGTCAGAGGGACAGTTCGTTCAAATAATGGAGATAAACTTCCAGGGGTGAGTGTCGTAATAAAAGGAACAACCAAAGGTACCTCTACCGATAAAGAAGGAACTTATTCAATTGACGTAAGAAAAGGACAACTCCTGATTTTTTCTTTTGTCGGGTATGAATTACAAGAAGTGGCGATTTCTGAACAAAAAACGGTGGATGTTTCGTTAAAAGAAGCATCAGAAACATTGGAAGAGGTGGTCGTTACTGCTGAAAATCGCTCTGTATCAGCCCAAAGAGTTCCTATCACAATGGATTTGGTGACAGGAAAAACGATTCAGAAACAAGGTATTTCAGATTTATTACAGCTACAAGCCATTGCACCGAGTTTGAATATTGTTCAGAAGAAGATTATATAGTTGATTGTTCAAAAGAAATAGTTTGAGAAAAAAATTTTGAGCGAATAAATGTTG
>CAYUFZ010000151.1:5339-5553 GCA_964444025.1 uncultured Emticicia sp. | reverse complement strand
ATACCATTTTCAATCAAATAAATGCGCGTGGGGTGGGAAGTAATAATGGTGCTGCCGAATTATCCGATCAGGCAGTGACTGTGGGCATTGATGGGGAATATCTCAACAGACCCTTGGCATTGAATACGGCTATGTTTGACTTAGACCGTGTGGAGGTTTTGAAAGGGCCTCAAGGAACTTTGTATGGACGTAATGCAACAGCAGGGGCAGTAAA
>CAYUFZ010000151.1:3242-5329 GCA_964444025.1 uncultured Emticicia sp. | reverse complement strand
CAGTAAATATCATTGCCAAAAAGCCAACCCAAGCCAAAGAAGTAGATGTATCGGCAAGTTATGGCAATTATAATTCGATGAAATTAAATGGTGCAGTCAATTTACCATTGGGAAAAATAGCAGCGATAAGAGTGGCAGGCTTACTTTCTAAACACGATGGCTATCGTGACGGTGGCGAAAAAGTAGGTAAAATAGACAATGGAAATTTTTGGGCAACACGTGCCGGATTGAGTATTAATCCGACGAAAGCTTTATCTATTTATGTTGCCGGAGAATTAGGTAAAACAGACCAACAAGCCCCTTCTCAATACGGTGTTCCGATGGGTGATATTGCGGGATTAAAAGGACAAGCACCAATCAATTGGACTACTTCCTTGCCAAAAAACTTTCCAGTTGCTACGGCTGGTTTCATGAAAATTAATCAATCGGCAATCAGGGGAAAAATTGCCTATGATTTTGGAGGAGCAAGCCTAACTTACTCGGGTGGATATAGAAAAGTAGCCATGGATGGATATCAACCATTAAATGGTTTTATACCCGAAACTTTTAGTTTTCATAACGACTTAAACTACAAAACACAAAGCCACGAACTTCGTTTGAATGGCGAATCTGAAAAATTAAGTTGGCAATTAGGAAGCTTTTATGGAACAGAGAATCAGGATGTTAGAAGAGGACTGGTTTTGCCTGTGGCTGCTGGAGCATTTGGTGGACAAGTACCTTTCTTGAACTTCTTTATTCGAGATATCAATTCAAGTACTTTGGGATTTTTCGGACAAGCAACTTATAATGTCAATGAAAAACTTGGCTTAACTTTTGGACTTAGAAATACCACCGATAAGAAAACACAAGCCGGAGGAGATTTAGCCGCTGCACCATTTGGTCCACCATCTATTATTAGATTTTTCTATCCAAATGTGCCGACAAGTGCTTCACAAGCTGGTATGAAACCATTGTCTGGTGTACCAATGGAAGGCAGTTGGAATCAAACAACTTGGTTATTGGGCATGGATTATAAATTGGATGCCAATAAAATGATTTTTGCCAAAATAAGTACGGGTTATAAAGCAGGTGGGTTTGATAATCAGGGAGCATACAATCCTGAATATTTGACAGCTTATGAAATCGGAACCAAAAACAAATTTGCCGATAATAAATTACGCCTAAATGCCTCTGCATTCCTTTATGATTACAAAGACCAACAAGTTTCTATCTTCATTTCGACTGCCGTAGGGGGAGCAATTCAGAATGCGGGCGTAAGTAAAATAAAAGGATTGGAGATTGATGGAGAATATGCCATTAGTAAAGCAGATAGGTTTAGATTTTCATTAAATCTTTTGGATGCCAAGTATCAAGAGCTTAAAACAGTTGAAAATGTAGTGAATGGCGATGTTCGCTCGGTCGATTTGAAAGGAAAAACGGCTCCTATGTCTCCTAAAGCTACGATTACGGCAGGATATAATCATGACTTCAAACTTGGTAGTGGAGTATTGACAGCAGGCATTCAAACCCTTTATAAATCTTCTTACTATACCACTGCGTTCAATTATGCGATGGATAAGCAAAAATCTTATACGAAAACAGATGTGAATGTTACTTATACAGCCAAAGGAGGAAAATTTGATATTGGTTTATTTGCACAAAACTTAGAAGATAACCGAATCATTGCTTATTCTTCATTCAATGGAGGAACTATCAATATCTACAATTGGATATTTGGTTCGCCGAGATTAATAGGTGCTCAATTGAATTTGCATTTATAAAAATAATGGGGAGAAGAAGGGCTTCTCCCCAAATTTTCAACCTAAATAGAATAAAGCTCATGTCAAACATTCAATCCCGAATAGCCGGAATCCCGCAGGGAATAATTATCGTCTTAGTCAGTATTTTACCGATGATGGCAGTTATTACGCTAATGCCTGTCGTACCAACGATTCGAAACCATTTTAAGGATGTGCCTTATATCGAAACATTAGCACCTTTTGTCATTTCAGCTCCGGGTTTGTGTGTGGCTTTATTTTCTCCTTATGCAGGCTTTTTGGCGGATAAAATTGGCAGAAGAAAGCTTTTAATCGTATTTTCAATACTTT
>CAYUFZ010000151.1:2879-3232 GCA_964444025.1 uncultured Emticicia sp. | reverse complement strand
GGTGTTTTGCCTTTTTTTGTAGAAAGTTTTACAGCACTCATTATTGGAAGATTAATCTTGGGTGTTGGAGAGGCATTTATTCTGACGATTGCCAATATTTTATTGGGCGATTATTTTGAGCAAAGTCGAAGAAATACTTGGCTGATGATACAGAGTATCATTGGTCCTGTTTTTGGCTTTTTTGTAATCAATGGAAGTGGGCAGCTGGCTGCTATTGGTTGGCAATATCCATTTTTATTATACGCCGTGACTTTAATAATTCCAATTGGGGCATTTTTTTATATTTTTGAACCCCAAGAAAAGGCTGCTTCGGTGGCTAATCCAACACAGAAGGCATTTGATTTCTCTCGAAA
>CAYUFZ010000151.1:2040-2869 GCA_964444025.1 uncultured Emticicia sp. | reverse complement strand
GTGTTTATCACCACGTTTATTGCATCTGTATTGTACTACGTATATACTTTACATTTTTCCTTGGCTCTTGATAAAATTGGCATTTCTGACCCCAAAGAAGTTGGGAAAATTACTGCTGTGGCAAGTCTTATGTTGCCATTAGGGGCAATTATGTTTAAGTTTTTGGGTACTCAGAGTAATCGAGTGCAATTTGGATTAATGTTTACGCTCATAGGTATTGGTCTGATAGGGGTAGGTCTTTCATCTAATCTTAATTGGGTCATGGCAAGTGCGATTATTCAACAAATTGGCTGTGGCATGGCAATCCCTGTTTTGATTGCCTATGGTCTAAGGTCTGTGCCAGTCGAATACCGTGGACGAGGCATGGGTGTTTGGAGTAGTGGTTTCTTTTTGGGCTTATCTACTTCCCCATTTATTGTTGGTTTTGTTCGTAATCTTTCAGGGGATATTCTAAAAGCATTTGTCATTTTTGGCATTGTTTGTTTAGTAATGGTGGTTTTAAATTTCATATTCGATAAGGAATAAGACATTATTCCATAATAATTTTCAAAAATGAGTAGTCAAATCAAACGTGCTGTAAGCCTTTACAGCTACCAGGAAGAGTTTTTTCTAAGAAAAATGACTCTTGAAGACTGCATTGCTGCCGCTGCGGCGGCTGGTGCAACAGGAATAGAAATCGTTGGAGAACAAAGTGTACCGGGATGTCCAAAAATTCCTTCGCAGGCATTTATAGACCAATGGTTTACTTGGATGGATAAATACAAAGTTGTTCCAATAGCTCATGATATGTTCTTGGATTATAATAAGAAAAAAGGGCATTATTATACGG
>CAYUFZ010000151.1:0-2030 GCA_964444025.1 uncultured Emticicia sp. | reverse complement strand
CTGTGGAGTCATTCAAAAACGACATACGCTTTGCCAAAGCTTTGGGATTCAAAATCATTCGAGTCATTGTGAATACCACTCCACAAATTATCGAAAAAGTCCTTCCATTTGCCGAAGAAAATGACATCGTTTTGGGAATTGAAGTGCATGCTCCTTGGAATATAAACAGTGCCTGGATGGCTCGACACTGGGAAGTAATGGAACGCACAGGCACCAAGCACTTTGGATTTATTCCTGATATGGGTGGCTTTACTCGTCGATTGCCTCGTGTGCAAGTAGAACGAATGATTCGTAACGGAGCTAATCCTGAAATTGCAAAATATGTATGCGAACAACATGAGAAGGGAGTGATGGCGGAATACACCATTTTTGAGGTGTCTAAAATGAGTAATAGGCGAATAGACATGGCGTTGGCCGAACTTTCTCGCCACAATACGTATGTCAATCCGCTAAGTTTAGTTCCTCATATCAACCGAATTGTTCATGTTCATGGCAAATGCTTGGAAATGTTGGAAGATTATACAGAATACAGCATTCCTTACAAAGAAGTGATTGATGTACTGAAAAAAGGGGGGTATAAGGGATATATTGCTACCGAATATGAGGGCAATAGACACATTCAAGATGTGTATGAAGTGGATAGTGTAGAACAAGTAAGAAGACATCAGGTGATGCTGGAGAATTATATTAACTCATGATGTTTTATTTCAACCATTAAATTTTAGAACAGAATGTACGAAAAATATATGATTGTGCCAGAAATGGCAAAAAAGACGAATCAAGGCTTTGAAATCGGGGCAAGATTACCATATTATCGTGGAGTTTCACTTTCGATGGTGGAAGAAATTGAGGTTTCATTAGATGGCGAAACCTTGCCTCAAAGTGATGTGTTGCTGATTGTTCATGGGAATACTTATACGCTCGAACAGCGAGAAAATGAATTGGACGACCGTTGGGAAATGGGGGAAGTCGCTACTCTTTCTATCCAAAAGAAGGGAGAGTTGCCGGCAGGTGAGCATACCGTCGGCTTAAAAATTAATCTTCGTATCGGATACATGCCTTTTCCAAGTATTAGAGTTGCCGAAAAGACAATTATCCTCTAGGAATTTTCTCTGGTGTTTACGTTTTAAAATGAAGAAATCCGAAATGAAAATAGGAATAAGCCTCGATATGGTGAATATTCACCACCAAGAACCTAATCGAAATAGGTATGAGAGTAAATATTATTGGGATGAATTGTATCCGATGATATCGGCTGCTGGCTTTACAGCGGTTGAAATTCCTTTCGACCCTTATTGGATATTTAGGGGTGGCTCTGGAGTTCCGTTTACCCAATATTGTATCGAAGTGAAATTTGAAACTGTTGCCAAGTTTGTAGCTCATTTAAAGCAACATGGCATCGAAAAAGTAGCGGGGATTCATTTCAATCCGACGATGTTTATGCGGAATGAAAATCTGAACTTTTATTTTGGTGCTTCGGGATATTTTGGAGGGGAGTCTATACGCTATGCTGCTCGATTAGGTTGCGATTATGTCAATGTTACGCCAACTCCTCCTTATGGCTTGGTTCAATATTATCATGGCAAAAACGATTCTTGGAAAGAAGAATTTACAAGTCGAACAATTCAGATGTTGAATGATTTCGCCACAATAGCTCGTGAAACTGGTATTACTTTGGCTTTAAGAAATGAATATTGGAGTGTGTTTCGTGACCAAGATTTCTCACAAATTTTGTCTCAATTAGACGATTCGATTAAACTGAATTTCGATTCGGCAAATCTTAGCATCGCTCATCAGAATCCTTCAGAAATTGTCCGAGGTAATCAAGGGAATATTGGAAGTGTTTATTTGACAGATACTGCTTTTACGGATGAAAATGCGGTTTGGAAAACGGCTTTGCCAGAATATCCTCAAGAGCGTGCTACCCAGGTTTTTAAAGATGTCGGTTTTGGAAAGGTCAATTTGGATGAATTTTGTCAAACCCTTCGGCAAATCAACTATGAGGGCTGGGCAATGGTAAGCAATCGCCA
>CAYUFZ010000150.1:0-6938 GCA_964444025.1 uncultured Emticicia sp. | reverse complement strand
GATGCTGGACAATTTTACTTTTTCCGAACGCTATCTTTGATTAATAATAGACAAATATTGGGCGATAATACCGGAGGCTTGATTATTTCGGAAATGGATGCACATGATATTGATAATGAAGAAGATTGGAAAATTGCAGAATTCAAATTTAGCTTACATTCAAAATCATGAGAGCCTACCAATGCCTTCAAAAGCAGCTATTTCAGTGGAATGAATTTTCCCTGATACCTATAAGAGATAATGACCAAGAGTTGATTATGAAATGGCGAAATGAACAAATTTATCATTTACGCCAAGCTAAGCCTCTCACGGCTCTTGATCAAAAAAAATATTTTGAAAACGTCGTTTCTAAACTTTTTGAACAAGAAAGACCGGGACAAATTCTTTTTTCTTTTCTAAAAAATAATCAGTGTATTGGCTACGGAGGATTAGTGCATATTAATTGGATGGATAAAAATGCAGAAATATCTTTTATCATGGATACCTCGTTGGAAAAAGGGTATTTCGAGGAAAATTGGAGTGCCTATCTGACAATCCTTCGTCAAATTGCTTTTAGAGAGCTAAATTTTCATAAAATTTTCACTTATGCTTTCGATTTGAGACCTCATTTATACACCATGCTTGAGAAAAACGGATTTAAAGAGGAAGCCCGCTTAAAAGAACATTGCTTTTTTGACGGCAAATTTATAGATGTCTTGATTCATACGAAGTATGCCGAAAGAGACTAAATTATTTATTGATTTATCCTAAGATTTTTATGTTTAAAATTGCTCATATTCCGATTAGCCCCGAACATAAGCCGTTCATTATTGCCGAGATGTCGGGCAATCATAATCAATCGATAGAGCGTGCTTTTGCCTTAGTCGATGCTGCTGCCGAAGCTGGAGCTCATGCTCTCAAACTTCAAACTTATACAGCCGATACCATTACTTTCAATGGAAAATCGGATGAATTTGTGATTAAAGACCAAAATTCTCTTTGGAAAAACCAGAATTTACACAAACTTTACCAGCAAGCCTATACTCCTTGGGAATGGCATCAGCCTATTTTTGAACGAGCAAAATCCCACGGAATGTTGGCTTTTAGTAGTCCATTTGATACAACGGCAGTAGATTTCCTCGAATCATTGGATGTACCATGCTATAAAATTGCATCGTTTGAAAATACCGACCATATTTTACTAAAAAAAGTTGCACAAACCGGCAAACCTGTCATCATGAGTACGGGAGTAGCTACCGTGGCAGATATTCAAGAATCAGTCGGTGTCTTAAAAGCAAATGGGTGCAAAGACTTAATTTTACTTAAATGTACAAGTACCTACCCTGCTACACCCGAAAGCACTAATTTACTCACCATTACTCACATGAGAGAATTATACGATTGCCAAGTCGGACTTTCAGATCATACCATGGGTATCGGGGCATCGGTAGCAGCAGTAGCTTTGGGTGCAAGAATCATCGAAAAGCACTTCACTTTGCGACGTGCAGATGGTGGAGTGGATGCTGCTTTCTCGCTAGAGCCTGAAGAACTAAAAAGTTTGGTTATCGAGTCTGAAAGAGCTTTTTTGGCGATGGGAAAAGTTAATTATTGTATTTCTGAAAAAGAACAAAAAAGTTTGCAATACAAAAGGTCGCTTTATGTCGTAGAAGACATGCAAGATGGCGATACTTTTAGCGAAAAAAATGTGCGTTCTATTCGCCCATCGAATGGTTTGCATACCAGGTATTACGATGATATTTTGGGTAAAAAGGCAACGCAAAACATCCAAGCCGGCACAGCTTTGCATTGGGATTTAATTGCCAAAAATTAACTTAAAATCTCTAAGTTTATATGAGCATAATCAAAAAGCAGGCATTTTTAAGTACCATTTTCTCTTATGGCGGAGTAGTCATTGGATTCGTTACACAGTTTTTTGTCGTACCAAATGTACTGAGTGAGTCTCAAAATGGGCTTTTAGGCGTTTTATTGTCTTACATGTATGTTTTGGTACAGCTCTCCTCTTTGGGATTCAATGCTGCTGGAAGTAGGTTTTTCCCTTACTTTCGAGATGCTTCCAAAGGTCATAAAGGATTTTTATTTTTAGGTTTATCCAGTGGCTTGATTGGTTTTTTAATTTCTATGCTTGGTTTATTTTTGTTGAAAAATTGGTTGGTCAATTCCCAAGAAAAATCAAATTTATTTGCTGATAATTTTCATTTTTTGATACCTATTACCCTTGCCACATTATTATTCAATTTGTTTGACAACTACGCCAAAAATCTTTATGATACCGTAACAGGAACATTTTTATCACAATTTTTACAAAAATTACTTTTTTTACTTTCTCTTTTCTTATTGGTATTTCGTTTGATTTCGTTTGAAGATTATTTATATTTTTGGACGATTGCTATTTCATTTTATGTTTTACCAATGATTTGGAAAGCTACAAGGTTAGAGGGTTTTTCACTTCAACCTAATTTTTCTGTTTTCGATAAAAATTTCAGTAAAGAGTTTTGGGTATATAGTTTTTTAACCATTTTGACAGGATTTTCGTCGATGGTTATTTTGTATATTGATAAAGCCATGCTTGCCAAATTGACCTCTCTGGATGAAACCGGCATTTATAATACGGCATCTTTCTTTCCGAGTGTCATGGGAATGGCATTAATTGCCCTCAACAAGGCTTCTCAACCAATCATTGCCGAATCTTTTGCAAAGCATGATTTCGATACAATAAAAAGCATTTATCGAAAGAGTTGTCTTACTTTATTGATTATTGGTTCATGGATTTTTCTGGGAATATACCTCAACCTCGACTCATTATTTCATTTTTTACCATCTGCCTATTCCAGTGGCAAATGGGTCATCATCATCATTAGTCTTGGTAAATTATTCGACTTGGCAACAGGCTTAAATGGAACCATTTTGACGCTATCAAAATACTATAAATATGACACCTATATTATGGTAGGATTGATTTTGATTACCATACTTTTGAACTATCTTTTGATTCCAAAATTTGGCATGAACGGAGCGGCGATTGCCTTGGCTTTTGCAACTGTTTACTTCAATTTGGCAAGATTTGGAATCGTCTGGTGGAAATTAGGCATGCAACCTTTTTCTCTAAAATTATTATTGGTATTATTTTTTGCTGTTTTTACTATTTTAATGCTTCATTTTATACCTAATTTTGATAATAATCAGTTTTTTTGGATTATTATTAATATTTTAGTCCGTTCGATTGCTTTGACTATTTTGTTTGGGAGTTTGATATATTTTAGCAACATATCGCCCGAATTGAACGAGATGTTCAATCATACTTTAAAGAAATTCAATTTTAAAAACTAATATAACAATTGAAGGTAGTTTTAGTCAATACAGATGATTCGATGGGTGGAGCGGCCATTGCTTGCTTGAGGCTTCGTGATGCCCTTCATCGACAGACCAATTTACAGGTAAGTTTGTTGGTACAAGAACAAAAAAAGCCAAGTTCTGGCGTTCAAAGTCTTAGTAATACTTGGTTTTTAAGAAAAATGGCATTCGTTAGATTTGTAGTGGAACGACTTTTTTTTCGTTTTTTTGAAAAAGATAAAAGTATCCGCTTTGCCTTTTCTCCTGCCAATACCGGCATTGATATCAGTCGCCACCCCTTGATATTAGAAGCAGACATTATTCACTTGCATTGGGTCAATTTTGGTTTTTTATCTTTGGAATCTTTAGAAAAGCTATTTCGATTAAATAAAAAAATAATTTGGACGATGCACGATATGTGGGCTTTCACGGGAGGCTGCCATCATAGTGGCGATTGTGAAAATTTTCAAAATCTATGTGGCAATTGCTCGCAGTATTTACAAAACCCTAGTTCTTCTGATTTGTCTTATGAAATTTTAAGAAAAAAAGAGCTTGTTTTTAATCAAATAAATCCAAAGAAAGTAGCATTTGTTGCTTGTAGTCAATGGTTGGGCAGGCGAGCTAGAAATAGCCATCTACTTCAAGGCTTTTCTGTACAATCAATACCCAATCCAATTGATACATCGATTTTCAAGCAAAAAAATAAAATCCAATGCAGAGAAAAGCTGCAATTGCCTACTGACAAAAAATTGATTCTTTTTGTGGCTGCGAAAGTGTCGGTAATATGGAAAGGCTTTTCATTTTTTCAGGAATCATTAGATATTTTAAAAAGTCAATTAGTCGATAAAACTTCTGTCGAATTAATTATTTTGGGGGAAAGCGATGAAGAAAGTCTTCAAAAATTGCCTTTTAAAACCCACTCTTTAGGTAAAATATTTGATGTCGAGACCATTATTGATGTTTATAATGCTGGGGATGTTTTTGTAATACCTTCTATCCAAGAAAATTTGCCCAATACCATCATGGAAGCAATGGCTTGTGGTACTCCCGTAGTAGGGTTTGAGGTAGGAGGAATTCCCGAAATGATAGAGCATCAGACAACCGGTTATTTGGCAAAATATAAGTCTGCAAACGATTTAGCCAAAGGTATTCGTTGGGTTTTGTTTGAGTCCGATTACCCGATGCTTTCAAAACATTCAAGAGACAAAGTACTATCAAACTATTCGGAGCAGCACATTGCTCTACAATATAAAACCGTCTATGAAAACCTCCAATAATCTCAAAACCCCGAAAATATCTATCATTACGATTACATTCAATGCTGAAAAGTACCTAGAACGCACTATTTTGAGTATCATCCAACAAGATTCTCAAGACTACGAATACTTGCTCATAGACGGACAATCGAAAGACAATACCCTAAGCATTGCTCAGCAGTATCGGGCATATTTCTCAAAAATTATTTCAGAACCAGACAAAGGCTTGTACGATGCTATGAACAAAGGATTGGCAAATGCTCAAGGAGAATTTATTTGGTTTATCAATGCTGGAGATGAAATCAATGATGCTACTACATTGGGCAGAATCATTGAAAAAATTAGTCCAAAAACAGATATTTTATACGGAGAGACCTATTTTGTAGATGAAAATCGAACTATTTTGGGAGAAAGGTCTTATTTAACGACGCATCGATTGCCCAAAAATCTCCAATGGCAACAAATGAAATTCGGGATGCTTGTCTGCCATCAGTCTTTTATTTGTCGGAAAAATATCGCCCCTAAGTACGACATTCATAATCTAAGTGCCGACCTCGATTGGGAAATAGAATGCCTCAAAAATTCCCGAGAGAATGTATATTTAGACTTTATTGTATCAAAATATTTGGTAGGAGGAATCTCAAATCAGCAATTAAAGCGTTCGTTAATCGACCGATTCAAGGTGATACGAAAGCATTTCGGCTTATCAAACACTTTATTCATACATCTGCTGATTTTATTGAGAGGCATCGGAAAAATCATCCAAAAGAAAGGAAAATACTGGTAAAATCACTCTATTTTACTTTTATATTTATACCCTTTAGCAATATCTAAGGTCAAAGATAATCCGAAACTGATACCTGCGGGCTTGGAAAACTGTGTTGAGGTATCTTTTACAAGAGAATTTTCCGAATAAACCAAATCAGAGCGAACAGCCCCTTTTGGTAGAAGTGCATACCTGCCAAATAAGCTGATAAACAAACCCTCAGCGATTTTCCCTCTAAGCTCGGTCATGAATTCAAAGCCCATAGCACTTTTGGGAGTAAGATACGATTTGGAAGTTAGTCGCAAGGTATCTGGATTTTTAGAATCTCCCGCCAAAGCATTGAAAGCATTGGCAAAAATCAGTTTTTCGCCTGAATTTAAGCCAACTAATAGCCCTGCACCCAAATAAATTGAGGCAGATTTTGTGACAGCATCTAAGGTTAGAACTTTATATTTGAACCTCAAAGGAATAGTATTGAGCGAAGTGCCGATTTTATAGCGATAGGGTAAGCCACGTCCCGATGCAATATTTTGTACAAAAAAGAGAGGATTTTTTAAAAATCCAGTTTCCAAAGCCCATCGATTATCAAAATTAAAGCCTATATTTCCACCCCAAAACGCTTCATTGGTATTATTTCCTGAAATTAGTCCATCCATTGCATTGTTGGTAGAGATTTTTGTGATTTTAAATCCCCCTTCCAAGCCAACATATAAACTCCTCGCCACCCTATCGAGGTTTGCATACGAATTATTTTTGACATCCGTACGCCCCGTGGAAGGCACATAATATTCATACTCATTCTGAGCAAACACAAGCGTATGAAAGAATTGCAAGCAAGCAAGAATAGTAATTAATCGTATCATTCTAAAAAAATAATTACAAATCTATTCAATAAGTTTGAAAGCCAAAAGAAAAAGCCCCTCGTTGTTTTTGAGTTATTTTTCATTAGGCAAGAAAAAATATAACTTTTAAATGATTTTTTGATTTTACCCAAAAGAATCCTGATTATATTTCGTGGTTTAAGCAAAAAGAAAAATTATATTTGTAAGAGTTTTAAATAAAGCTTCAATATATATGCTCAAGCAGTTAAGAAACGGTAAATTTACCTTTTTTGTTTGAGCAACATTCACTAAATAATTCATTGTTGAATGAAAACCTTAGATACTTACGATTTTTCAGGCAAAAAAGCCCTCATTCGAGTTGATTTTAACGTTCCATTGAATGACAAGTATGAAATCACTGATGATACACGTATCACAGCAACGATTCCTACTATCAAGAAAATTCTAAAAGATGGTGGTTCGTGTATTTTAATGTCTCATTTAGGTCGTCCAAAAGATGGCCCGACAGAAAAGTATTCATTGAAGCACTTGGTCAATCCTTTATCGGTCATTCTTGGGTTACAAGTGAAATTTGCAGACGACTGCGTTGGGCAGTCAGCAAGTGATTTAGCTGCAAATTTACAAGCAGGTGAAGTTTTATTATTAGAAAATCTTCGTTTCTACAAAGAAGAAGAAAAAGGTGACGTATTATTTGCCGAAAAACTATCGAAACTTGGCAATGTTTGGGTAAATGATGCTTTCGGA
>CAYUFZ010000149.1:0-6957 GCA_964444025.1 uncultured Emticicia sp. | reverse complement strand
AAGTTATTGTTTATTTACTACTCGATTTTTCTACACTAATACCTATCGACATCAAATACGGCAAAGGGTCTTGACGCATGTATTGCTTGATTTTAATGGTATATTTTCCTTTATGAGGAAATTTGAAATTTTTAGACGAAATTATCTTATGGTCAAAAATATCCCCAAGACCTTGTCCCAGTGGTTTGCCAGATTTTGTATCAAACAATATCATTTCTTCTAATCGACTACTCAAAGAATTTCCTTTCTCGTCATAAATATATCGATTCACATATAAGTTATTATACGGATACTGCGAACCATTACGGACCATCAAATAAATATCATAAGGAATGGTTTCGTCCTTAATTTCAAATGAAAAAGCTGGAATTTGCTTTAAATACCAATTGGCATCTTTCAAATCCTCATAAGACTTTGTCACCACATTTGGGTCTGTTTCGCACGAAATAATGCCACTAAAGACCGAAAGAAAAAAGAGAAAACCTAAGGTTTTTTTTATCCAATATTTTGACATGAACATATATTTTAATTTATCTTTTTATTTAAAATTTCTTCTCCTCATTGACGATTCTGAGGATTAGAGCCATCGTTATTTTTTTGTTGAGAAGGATTATTATTCCCTTTTTTAAAAGATTGATGCTTTTTATGAGCATTATTTCCACCTCCTTGTTTTTGATTGGCAGGATTTCCTTGAGAATTCCCCTGTACATTATTTTTGTTTGGTGGTGTATTCGTCTGCTGTTTAGGCTGATTCACGACCTTATTTTGCTCGCCTTGTCCCTGATTTTTTTGTTGAGGATGATTTTTTTGCCCACCACCTTGTTTTTGTTCCGAATGAATCGGACGATTCGGGTGGTTGTGTTTCGGAGGATTATTTTGATTCGAATTATCCTGAGTTTTCTGAATTTGCCCCGATTGATTGTTATTTTTATGAGTCGGCACTTGCGGTTTTGGAGCGATATTTCTATCTTCAATCACAGGCTTTCCTGTTTTTTGATTAGGATTTTTTTTGTTTGGATGAGAAATATGTTTTTTATGTTTATCCGTATATTTTTTATCCAGTCTATCTAAATCCGAATTTTTTGGAGCATTTTTTTCGAGAGGAGTTACCTCGACGATATTCAAATCCTCCAACGAAGTCGGCAAAATCCCTTTCTCATTCATTTCCATTATTTTCACAACCTGAGGAATGGGAAGCGAGTGCCAATTAATGTCATTATTATAACTAAACCACATAATTCTTCTAAAAATATCTGTTTTTTGAAGAACAGCGATTCCTTTTTCTGTTTTAAGCGGTTTTTCTACCGTTGGAATATCATTCAAGGCATCCAAATAAGTTTCCAGCTCATAATTCAGACAACACTTCAAACGCCCACATTGCCCAGAGAGTTTAGCAGGATTAAGTGATAAATTTTGGTATCTTGCAGCAGAAGTAGGGATGGCACGAAAATCTGTCAACCAAGTAGAGCAACACAGTTCACGTCCACACGAGCCAATTCCCCCTACACGAGCAGCTTCTTGACGCAAACTAATTTGCTTCATTTCGACACGAATTTTAAATTCAGATGCCAATATTTTTATCATTTCACGAAAATCAACCCTATCATCAGCCGAATAATAAAAAGTAGCTTTGGTATTATCCGATTGAAACTCAACATCCGAAATTTTCATTTGGAGTTTTAGTTCTTTTGCTATCACACGAACCCTATACATGGTGGGAATATCCCTTGCAACAGCTTGTTGATGCTTTTCGAGGTCTTTTTCAGAACAAACCCTCAAGATTTTCTTAATATCATCATTCTCTTTGATTCCCTTCTTAATCATCTGAAGCCTTACCAACTCACCCTGAAGAGAAACACTTCCGATATGATACCCAGAAGCCATTTCACATACCACAAAATCTCCGGTATATAGCTCCAATCCACCTGTATTTCTGAAATATTCTTTTCTCCCTCCTTTAAACTTAACCTCAACCACATCAAACCTCATCGCTGCTGGAATTGCCATGTCCGAAAGCCAATCAAACGTATTCATTTTATTGCATGAACCCGACGAACACCCCCCTGACGAACAACCAGAGACAGTCTTATGATTTGTTTTTTCGGTTTGAGCAATAGCTCTTACTGCTCCACACCCACCAGATGAACATTGTCCACAACCCATATCTTTATATATTTCTTTTCATTGAATGATAACATTCAAAAATTAATTTCAATAATTACCCAATTTTGCCCAAAGATTTTATTTCACGAAAGCCAATAAATCTTTGCCTATATCATTTCTAAAATATTTTCCTTCAAATGCTATTAAAGAAGCCATTTCTTGCGATTTTAGACGAGCCTCTTCCAAAGTTTTGCCCAATCCTGTACAAGTAATTACCCGTCCACCATTCGTCACTACCTGATTTTCGGTGTTAAACTTTGTTCCTGCATGAAAAACAACCGTATCTTCCAAAGCCGAAGGTATTTCCATGACATCCCCTTTTCTATAATCTTCTGGATAACCTTCCGCCACAGAAACAGTTGTAATGGCATAATTATCAGCAACTTCAAGCTCGATAGTATCTAAAGTTCCTCCAGCGGTGGCATCCATCAGCTCAACCAAATCGTTTTTTATTCTCGGAAAAACCACCTCTGTTTCAGGGTCTCCCATTCGAGCATTATATTCAATTACATAAGGCTCCCCATCGACATTCATTAAACCTACAAAAATAAAGCCAACATAATGAATGCCCTCATTGATAAGCCCATTTAGTGTTGGCTTAACAATTTTTTCTTCCACTTTCGCAATAAAATCAGCATCTGCAAACGGTACTGGCGACACAGCCCCCATGCCACCCGTATTTAAACCTTTATCGCCTACCCCAATTCTTTTATAGTCCTTGGCTTCTGGTAAAATCTTATAATTTTTCCCATCAGTCAGCACAAAAACAGACAATTCAATGCCAGATAAATATTGTTCGATGAGAACCTTCGTACTTGCTTCACCAAATTTTGATTCTTCGACCATCTCATGAAAAGCTTGTTTGGCATCTTCATACGATTCTGCAATAATCACCCCTTTGCCAGCAGCCAGCCCATCCGCTTTCAAGACAATCGGTAAGCTTTGCTTTTCCAAATAAGCCAATCCTTCTTGAAAATTTGATTTTTGAAATGTCTGCGAAGCACCAGCCGGAATATGATATTTTTGCATGAAAGCCTTTGAAAAATCTTTGCTCCCCTCCAATCTTGCACCTGACGCATCAGGACCTACTATTTTTATATGTTTCAGGGCATCGTTTTGCTTAAAATAATCCACTACTCCCCTCACCAAAGGCTCTTCTGGCCCAACAATTATCATATCTATTTTGTACTGTACAGATGCCGCTGCAATGGCTTCAAAATCATTGACTCCAATCGTTAAGTTCGTTGCAATCTGTGAAGTTCCTGCATTTCCTGGTGCCACAAAAAGCTTCGAACACTTAGGAGATTGAGCTATTTTCCAAGCAAAAGTATGTTCTCTCCCTCCCGAACCTAATATTAAAATATTCATCAATTATTTATTGTTAATTATCAATGGTTAATGTTGGATTGCGAGGTTTGAGAAGCATTGAAACATTAACCTTTTTTATTTTATTAAAAAATCTAATTTATTTGTTTTTCAACTTGTAAAGTTCGTTAAGTTTTTTTGAAAATAATAGTTTTTTTTCAAAACAGCTCTTAAAATTCAAATTTGTCTTCTTTTTTCAAAATTTCAATCGTTTTAAATATATTTTTTTTTCCATATTGGGCAATTTTTCCAGAAACCACCATTCCAGACAAAAAATAAGCCCCACGAACTTTGTTTTCATCGGAATCAAAAAAACCATTTTTAGTACTGATTTTATCTAAAGTAATCTCTTTTGGAGCGGACAAATGAAGCTCATTTTCATAATCGTAAAATCTTTGTAAACTATCTTGTGAAGCAACAAATCGATAATCAAACATCAATGCTAATCCTTCATCAAACCACGTAGGTACTTTGGTTTTGCTTTTCCACCAGCCAAGCTCTGTCATGAGTTCGTCGTGGCACATTTCATGGGCAATCACATCGACATTATTAGCATCTTTGTTGAGTATAATCCATGAATGTATCGGAGTTCCGAGACTGAAGGCAGCCCCTTTATCCGACTTAGTTAAGTACAAGTACGTTGATTCATTTTTACAAAAAATAATGGTTGCTTTTCCATTATTTTTACCCCAAAAGTCCCTTATTCGAAGCGTTGCTATAGCAATATTTCGAATCAATTTTTGCCCCTCAGCCTCTAGCATAGGATTTTCGACAAATACCCCTTCTTTTATTTCTACAAAATCACCCAAAGGCACCAAAGTACAAGGCAATACTTGCGGAAATAATCGATACAAAATAAAGCTTAATACAAAACCAAATAGCAATATATAGTATATAATTTTCATGATTATTTCTCAAAAAGGCAATCAACTTTATACAAATGAACAAAACAGAACCTCACGAAGTTATGTAATTAATTATTTATAACGTAACTTTGAACGAAAATTAATCAAATTTTATTAAAACAGCTTATGTACTCAATCATTCTTCCTATTCATTCATATTTAGCATTTGCGGCTTTGCTATTGTTGGCAATCGCAGCTATTAACGGCATCCTTGGCACAGGAAAAGAAAAAGCATTTGAAACACGAGATGGCAATTTCAATAAATTTGCGTTGATTGCTACGCATACGATGTTTTTGTTGGGATTAATACTTTTGTTTGTTTCGCCCGGTGCACAGACTGCTTACGCCGACATGAAAATGACCATGAAAGACAGTGTACTTAGAAGTGCTTATGTAGAGCACCCAACTATCAATTTCATTGCAGTTCTATTGGTTACAATCGGAAATGCAAGAGTAAAAAGAGCCGTAGGAAATGGTAGAAAGTTCAAGCAAACAGCTATTTTCTTCTCTTTGGCATTGATTTTGATTTTAAGCCGTATTCCTTGGGGTACTTGGCTAGGATAATTCGAGGTTCTTTAGATTTTATCATTTACTATCACAACAAATGGCCGATGCCTTACCTCATCGGCTTCATACCTACCCCATGTTGAGACCTTACATCGGAAATATTGGACATGTGTCCGTTATTATCGCTTTTGTTGCGGCTTTGGTGGCAACTTATGCTTATTGGCAGGCGACACTCAATCAAAATGAAAAAGAAAATTGGTTGACATTTGCCCGACGCTTTTTTTATATTCACACCATTGCTGTCATTGCTGTTTGTGTGTCTTTATTAGACATTATTTTCAATCATTATTTCGAGTATCATTATGCTTGGGATAATTCTTCTTGGAGTTTGCCCTTGGGCTATGCTATTTCTTGTTTTTGGCAAGACCAAGAAGGCAGCTTCCTGCTTTGGATGTTTTGGAATGTTATTTTGGGGGTGTTATTAATCAACACCACACTGAGAAAAAGCAGAAATGAAGGCATCGAAGCTCCCACCATGACTATTTTTGCGGCTGTACAAGCATTTTTAAGTTCTATGATTTTGGGGGTAGTCCTTTGGGGAGAATTTAAAATTGGAAGTTCTCCATTTCTGACGCTCAAAGAATCCATGCCAAACATTCCTATCTGGAAATCCAATCCTGATTTTATTCCTAAAGATGGCAATGGATTGAATCCTTTGTTGCAAAATTATTGGATGGTAATACACCCTCCGACCTTATTTTTAGGATTTGCCATGACTTTGGTGCCATTTGCTTTTTGTATGGCAGGATTATGGAAACAGCAGTTTACCGAATGGCTTAAACCCGCTCTTCCTTGGACTTTGGCTGCTGCCTTGATACTTGGCACAGGTATTATGATGGGAGGTATTTGGGCTTATGAAACCTTAAATTTCGGGGGATACTGGAATTGGGACCCTGTCGAAAATGCGGTATATGTCCCTTGGCTAATTTTGGTTGGTAGTTTTCACACCATGTTATTGGCTAGAAAAAATTCAACTGCTCTAAAATATTCCATTATATTGGTTATCGCTCAGTTTATTCTCATTTTATATTCTACGTTTCTTACCCGAAGCGGAATTTTAGGAAATGCCTCTGTTCACTCGTTTACTGATTTGGGGCTATCCGGACAATTATTAATTTATTTGTTGGCATTTATTGTTTTTTCTATTGTTTTATCAGTGTTGAGATGGAAAAAATTACCACAAGATGAAAACGAAGTAGCTACCTATTCAAAGGAATTTTGGATTTTTTCTGGTGTTTTGATACTATCATTGGCGGCTTTTCAAGTCATCGTAACCACTTCCATTCCTGTGTATAATAAAGTGGCGGAAATTTTTGGTATCAAATTAAACATGGCTTTGCCAGCAAATCAAGTGGCTCATTTCACACAATTTCAAATGTGGTTTTTTGTCTTGATTACGATGCTTACGGGAATTGCTCAATTTTTCTGGTGGAAACGAGTACAAAAAGACACATTGTCCAAATTAGTCAATCCCCTGATTGTCACCCTTTTGGTGTCGGCATTGGCTATCACATTTGCCAAAGTAAATGATTGGAAATATATTCTTTTGCTCACTGCCTCTATCTTCAGTGTGGTTGCCAACGGCTCTATTTTATTGGATATATTAAAAGGCAAATTTAGTGTTGCTGGCGTAGCGATTACCCATATCGGATTGGCATTAATGTTGATTGGGATTATGTTTTCTTCGGGATATTCTAAAGTTGTTTCATTAAATTTTTCGGGAGCGAAAATCTTCAAAAACGAAACCGACAACAATGAGAATGCCCTACTTTGGCTTAATAGACCAACAGAATTCAACGAATTTTCTTTTACTTATAAAGGACAATTTGTTGATATCCGAAATGTGCCAGGCTATATCGAGAAAAAATACATTTTGCCAGTACCGGGCAGCAATTATAAAGGTATTGCACGTGCCGATGTCGTAGATGGGGACAAAGTGTTTTATAAACGTGGAGAT
>CAYUFZ010000148.1:6810-7036 GCA_964444025.1 uncultured Emticicia sp. | reverse complement strand
ATAAACTTTTGCCCCGACAGCTATTTTGTTCACCCGCTTCCACAAAGGAGTATTTTTGCTCATAATAAACAAAGGTTTATCTGCCAGATGTTCCAAAATCGCCGAACGGCGGGCATCCATGTATTGAGAGATACTCTCTTTGATTGTCTTATCGCCCTTTTCGGTATCAAATACTTTCAAGAAAAAATCAACCAATGCAAGTTTTTTGGGATTATGCTTTTTGACA
>CAYUFZ010000148.1:0-6800 GCA_964444025.1 uncultured Emticicia sp. | reverse complement strand
ATTTCATCTGTCCATTTGACTATTTTGATATCGATTTCATCTAATTTTTCGGCAAACTCCTTGATATTTTCAGGAGAAACACGCTGATATTGATTGGTAAGGTCTCCTTTAGAATTGATTTGTACCACGAAAGGCTCAAATATAAATCCTAAATATTGATGCTCGAATATCGAATAAATAATGGTAAATGGCTGTAAAGTAGAAACTTTCATAATCAGTATCAAATCAATCTTTTGCTGAAAATAAAGGATTGATTTATTAAAAAGAGAAAAAATTAGGAACGCTTATCTTGATTCTATACAATTAAAATGACATAAAAGACAACGAATTTACATAAAAATCGGTGAGTAGCCAAGCTCCGAATGTCATTTTTTAAGGTATTCTACCATTTCAAAATCAAATTCGTTTTTTTCATCTTTTGAGTATGTTTTTCGGCTAATTTCTATCCATTGATTCGGGTCAATTTTCGAAAAAAAGGCATCTCCTTCCAAAGTAGCCCTCACAAGGGTAAAATATATTTTATTCGCCAATGCGATGGCTTGGGCATAAATTTGCCCACCGCCAATAATAAATATTTCTTCATGCCCTGATAGCTTCTGAGCCATCAACAAAGCTTCATTCAAAGAATAGGCTTTCAAAACACCCTCCGGCAACACAATATCTGTTTGAGTACTAATAACAATGTTGTTTCGATTGGGTAAAGGACGACCAATAGAGTCGAAAGTTTTTCTACCCATAATGACCGAATGCCCGCTTGTCAGTTGCCTAAAGTTTTTCAAATCAGCAGATAGCCGCCAGAGCAATTCATTATTTTTTCCAATCACCCCCTCGGGTGTCGCCGCCACAATAATAGAAATATTCATGTCCAAATAATATAAAATTTGCTACAAAGTTCTTCATTTAGCCCAATTTATATGCTTTTTGCAGATTTTTTTTTTTTATTCAAAATATTTTTGCCTATTTGGTGTTATTATGGCATTGTGGTTGCACGGGAGATTGGAGATAATATTACTCAACCCTATTATAGATAGCATGAAAATTAAAAATCACAAAGAGTATTTGGCGGCTTACGAACGAGCTGCTTTAATGATTGATGCCGGTTTCGAAGGAAGTTTAGAAAAAGAACGCTATTTCCGAGAGATTATCCAAGCGATAATGGAGTATGAAAAAAACACCCCTCCAGCACCGAATTTGCCACTAAATGACCAAACCATTGGAATGAGAATTTAAAAGTAAAAGAAAAAGTATGTCGATTATAGATGAGGTAAGAAGAGTTTTTGGAGTAAAAAAAAATCAGACAATTGTTGGTAGTCCTTTCGATTCGGAGGCATTAACAATGCAAGAAGTCGCTGATGATAGCCTCTCGAATACGGTTGAGGCTACACAGAAAGCAATTCATTTCGACAAAGAAGCAAACCTTCCAGAATGGCTCAGAGATGAAAATATTTTGAGAGATGAAGGCGTGATATTTGGCTTGTCCGATGCTCAAGCGGTAGATAAAATCAATGTCATTAAGCACTATTTTGCCCATATCACCGCCGAATTAGATAGTAGTGTGGCTTATTATACCGAACAAATCGGAGAAATCAATTTATCCATCGAACAATACGAAACTCAGATAAATACATTATCCGAAAAAATTCAAAAATTAGAAGAAAAAGAATTCCAAACGCATCAGCTTCCGAGAACAATCGCCGGATTTATCCTGACGCTTTTCATGTGTGCAGGAAATTATTACATCATCGACGATTCGCTTACGATTGGTTTTCCAGATAAACATTGGATAATTGCTTCGGGGGTATTTTTGGCGGGAATGTTCAATTTATTCAATCCAACCTCCCTTTTTCATGACCAACATTCACGATTCAATTGGCGACAAGCCTTGGAAGAAATAGGAATGCCTTTGGCTGCCTCTGGGTTTGTGTTTGCTCAGGTAATAGATAGACAGCCACTTTTCAAGTCTTTGGCACTTTTTGTCTTCATTACATTCTTATTTTTGTTTGCAGGCAAACTTCTTTTGGGAAATCTAACGATTCTGAAAGATGATTTGGCAGCATGGATAAATAATCGAAAGCTGGAAAATGAAAAGAAAATTTTCATTGAGCAATGGTATGAAAAAATAGCTGAATACAAAAAAAATATCGACAGCCAACGGGTAGAAAAATGGAAAATAATCGACCTCATCAAAGAGCCAGAAGCCGCCATTAAAAAATTTACTGAAAAAAGAGAGATGCTTATCAATATTTTTGAAAGTGAATTTAATTTAGCCAGAAATTACAGAGATAAACTTTCGGGAGAACAAATTCAAGACATATTAAATGAATAAGGGATTCATCGAAAACAGAGAGTTTTCTGAAATTGTTTTTCAGAAAGAGCAATTTATCAAGGGAGAATATGACAATTGCACCTTCATCCATTGCGATTTTACGGAGGTTTTTCTGAGCAATACAGATTTTTTGGATTGCCGTTTTATCGGCTGTAATTTAAGCAATGTTAGCCTGAAAAATTCAGCTTTTAAGCAGGTATATTTTGAAAATTGTAAATTAATCGGTTTAAATTTTAGTGAAGTAAAACCTTTTTTATTGGAGATGAGCTTTTTACAATGTAACCTAAGCTTTTCGGTTTTTTCCCGATTAAAACTAAGCAACACACGCTTTGATACTTGTGAACTCAAAGAAGTGGATTTCTCTGAGACAAATTTATCAGGAGTAAACTTCAAGAATTGCAGATTATATGGGGCGATTTTCGAACAATGCACCCTCGAAAAAGCAGACTTCCGAACATCCGAAGGTGTTTCGATGAATCCTGAAAATAATAAATTACAAAAAGCCCGTTTCTTGAGTAGCCAACTGGCAGGTTTATTGGAAAAATACAAACTCGACATTTCATAAACAATGGAAAATAACGATTATTATCAAAATAAAGACTTTCGACACGGATTTACGATAGGCGTAGAAAATGCCCGAAAAAATATCGAAAAAGATGAAGACCCCTACGAGGCATATCTGTCGAGTGATGTTCATTTTGAATGGCTAAAAGAGCGTATTTCCGAAAAAAAAGAATCTATTGCCCAAATTGGCAATGAAATATCTGAAACTAAAAATACGCAAAAAACATCTTTTGAGCAATTGCAAACCTATACCATGAATATAGGGACTTTTTCTCGGAAAGTAGCATTTGCTCAAAATCAAGTCGATGATATCAAGCAAAACATTCAAAATTTACAAAACAAACAGCAAAAATTGGAGAGTGAATACTCCTTTTTTGCAGGTTTTTTGTATTTATTGGCAGGTTTGGCTTTTGTTTGTGGTGATTTAATCATTTCGCACGAAATTGTGGCGTATGCCCTCAACATCAAAGGCAATTTCGAATCGTGGGCATTTGCCATTGGCCTAGCGATGTTGTCTATTTTATTAAAACCAATTTATGAACGTCTTGTCGAACAACCATATTTGAAAGAGTCTGGTACAAAAAGCAAGAAAGTCTATCTTGTTTTTCAATCAATTTTATTGACATTTTCCTTGATGACTCTCCTCATTTTAGGTTTTTTCAGGTATGAGGCATACAAAACTGATAAAATTAAGGATAATATCAATCGACAAATTGAAAACATTCAGAGTAGTTCAGAAGAGCAATCCATTGGATTAGAAAACAATAAAAATCAAAGCTTAATCGATACACAAATTGCCAAACAAAATCAGCTCACCCTTTTGTTGGTAGAAAGTCGTTGGGCAGAATTTTCATTTGTTTTGAGTGGTATTTTATTTGCAGTTGCTGGAGCAATTTGTTTGGGTATTGCTTTGCCTATTATGCAATCTTTTTGGCACAAATGGCTTCAAGCAAGTCCTAAAATCAAGAAACTTGACAAGCAAATGAAGCTTGCCATCGACAACCTACAATTAGCAGAAGAAGCATTGGCAACACAAATTGCACAAAAAAATATTTTAGAAAATCAGTTACAAATACTCCCAAATACCCAAGAGCTGGAGCAAAAACGAGAAGAGATTATCGAAGAAATCAATGATTTGTACGAGCGTCTGAAAGTTGCCGACCAAGACAGACGAATCAATACATTTAGCGATGGGGTAGAAAAAGGGAAAGCCAATCGGGCAGAAATGACAGACGAAGAATACGAAGAATTGCGTAGCTCTTTGATGAAGCAAGTAGGTGGAAATCAAGAAAAAGAAGATGTCAATGCTGCCTATAAGCAGTTTCGCCGGAAAACCCTTAGTCCACACCAAGCCATACGCAAAGTCATCATCGAACAATTTAATCAAAACTAATAAACTACTTGTAAACCAATAGTTTAAGTCTATTCTAAGAATTTTACAATTTTTAATGATTCTTCAATTAAATTGTACTTTGTAAAGATTTTTTGTATTTTTCAATGATTTGTTTAGGAAAAGACATATTTTTATTTAGAAATTTGTAAAATAATCAAACGAAAATACATTATGTCAAGCAAAAAAATTGATTTCCTTTTACCAGCTGATGTTGTGGCAGGTGCTACTTCAGGTGTTTTATTGGGCGACTTTAACAATTGGGACTCTTCAAAAGGGGTAGCCTTGAAAAAACAAAAAGACGGCTCTTTAAAAGCATCGCTTAGCTTAGAGTCGGGTTCGTATGAATATCGTTATTTATTGAATGATGGACGTTGGGTAAATGACAATCAGGCATCAAAATATACATTTATCCCTGAATTTTCGGTAGAAAATTGTGTCATCGAAGTCATCGCAGAAGAAAAGCCGAAGGTCGCTAAGGCAAAAGCTGAACCTAAAACCGAAAAAGTAAAAACGGTAGCAAAATCGAAAGCTGCGACAGAACCAAAAGCAGAAAAAACAAAAACAAGTAAAAGTGCTTCAAAAACAAAAAAAGCATAATCTTTTACTTCTTTCTCTTGATATTGAAAAGCTTTCCTTCGCAATGGGAAAGCTTTTTTTTATCAATTTAGATATTTTCTTACCAATACAGTCTAATCTTTTGCTTATCTATTAATAATCCGATAGCTTTGCCATATTTATATGATTTGTTCTCAAAATCAATTCCATGAAAAACATTATTCGTATATTATTCATAAGCCTCTGTCTCTTCCCTCAGATACTGACAGCACAATTAAAAATCGGAAAAAATCCAAAAGTAAGAAGCTCTAACTCAAATTTTGAATCCGAAAGTGTGAATGGCAACAAAATTATCATTGATGCCAACAACAGCAATGTTGGAATTGGTCTCACGACCCCTACCAAGCCATTGGATGTCATTGGTGTTGGAAAAATGGATAGTTTAATTTTGACTAATAATAATGCCGGTATTGGTAAAGTATTGACCTCCGACAATAGCGGCAAAGCTACTTGGCAAAACCTGACATTTCCTGGCAGTATCCCTAAAGTGAATACTCTTCCCAATACAACTCTCGATGGATATTTGGTATATCTGAATGGCTCGGGTTATTACAGATGGTCTCAGACAGCCTCCGAATGGCAAACACTATTTGCCAGTGATTTCAACAATAAAACAATCAGTGCCAGTAATTTTTACACCTCAAGCAATACTTTAATTCCCATCTCTCCCCTGTATTCCGAACAAAAATTCGACTTGTCTTTTGTTGCCAATTGCTATGCCCGAGTCGGAAGGGTAATTGGGATAGTATCTCCTACCAAAATAACCGTTGAAAAGTTTTATTCATTTGATAGCAATGGATTAACAGACGATTTGTCGCAAGTACAAAACAACAGCAGTGCAAAAGTTACACTTGGAAACGGGGCATTCTTTGATATACAATTGGCAGTACAATCCAATACCTTTTATTGGATTTCTTTTGCCAATGCCTGTGGTTCAAGTAATAAATTAAGCTCTGGTACAATTTCGAGCATGAATAACCAAGGGCAATTGGTACTTTGGGAGAAAAATCCAAATGCTGGAATCAATTACAGCTTAGGCAAAGTCGGTATCGGCACAGACACTCCTACCGAAGCTTTGGATATTGTTGGGAATATACATTATTCGGGAGATATTATTGGTTTATCAGACAAACGAATGAAAAAAAACATAGAACTATTTACAGAGGGTCTTCAGGTAATTGAGAAGCTCAATCCAATGAAATATCACTATATTTTTAATGCCAACACTTCCGAAAAACACATAGGTCTATTGGCACAAGAAGTGGAAACCTCCGCCCCCTATTTGGTCAAATTAATAGAAAATAAAGAAGAAAATTTAATGGCTGTTAAATATAACGACATCTTGATGCTGTTGATTAACTCAGTAAAAGAACTAAGTAATAACAACGAAATAGCCAAAGAAAATTTAAAAGAAGCAAAAAAAATATTATTAAAAAAGTAGGATTTCTCCCATATTTCCAATGAAAAAAATAAGTTATTTACTGATTTTACAGTTTTTGGTTCTCTCCTTGAATGCACAAAACTTATCAATACCGGAGCATCTCAGAATCATCAACATTTATGACATACCCGTTTATGAAAATTTGGAAGAAACACCTGTTTTTTTTCAATTGATGATGAAAAGCCCTCTTCAATTAGCCAAAATAGATTCCGCCTTCCGTAGTTTTGGAAAAATGGAAGCCGCTGTACGAGCTGACGAAAGCGAACATGAAAATTCATTCGAACGACTATATATCCATTGGCGACGAAAACTTATGCCATATTTGGATAGCCAAAACCACTTCGTCAGCCAACAAAATATTGAAAAAACCTTGGGAAACTCCAATCAAAGAAGTACCTTCAGGATAGCCGCCACCAATACCTGGGAAGCGATTGGTCCAAAATCAGTTTACCGAAATACAG
>CAYUFZ010000147.1:5941-7108 GCA_964444025.1 uncultured Emticicia sp. | reverse complement strand
GTTTCAAACATCGAATTGACCAAAGAAAATGGAGAAAAAGTGACTTTCCCTGATAAATATTTCTTAGTCAAACAATCCGATGCCGCAAGTCTCACCATCACTTTGAACGATGTTCCAGCTGCCAACTATACGGGGCTTAAATATACCATCGGCGTGGATAGCGTGAAGAGCGTATCAGATGTTGGGCAACGAATCGGCATATTAGACCCCGCATCTTATGGAAATGACAATATGTATTGGTCGTGGAATTCGGGATACATTTTTTTCAAAATGGAAGGAATATCAAGTGTTTCTCCTACAAACTCCGCTGGATTGAATAAATATCAATTTCACATTGGCGGCTTCGGAGGAAAATCTTCGGTAACCCCTAATAATCTCCGCAGTGTTTCGTTAGCATTATCAACACCAGCGACAGTTCGGAAAGATATTGCTCCAGTGGCACATGTAATTTTCGATGTAAATAAAGTATTCAGTGCCGTAAATAGCATCAGTTTGGCAAAATCAAGTGTCATTATGGCACCTGCAGCTGGCAAAATAATTTCCGAAAATTATTCCAAAGCATATCTATTAGACCATATTCACAATGAAAAGTAATCATTTATTACTAATTGTCAGTGTATCAGTGTTCATCGGAGTGGCGTGCAAGTCCTCCGATGAAATCACTCCAGAAGCATTATTTGTGAAGCCCGCAAATTTTCCAGCTCCGGTGTATGATTTCACTAAAAATCCAGTGACTCAAGCAGGTTTTGAGTTGGGAAAAGAAATCTTTTTTGACGGGGATTTGTCGAGAGATGGTTCTATTTCTTGTGCCGACTGCCACAATCAAGCGTATGCCTTCACGCATCATGGACACGACATTAGCCATGGGATTGATAATCTGAAAGGCATCCGAAATGCCCCTGCCATACAAAATACAGCCTTTCAGAAGGAGTTTTTTTGGGATGGTGGCGTATTTGATTTGGACTTATTTCCCATTGCTCCCATTGAAAATCCAGTAGAAATGGACGAGAAAATCGGAAATGTATTAAACAAACTTAAAAATAAGGCAAAATACCCCGATTTGTTTCAAAAAGCATTTGGTTCAAAAGAAATTTCAACAGAAAAATTTTTGAAAGCCCTTTCTCAATACATGAATGCACTCGTATCTGCCAATAGCAAATATGATAA
>CAYUFZ010000147.1:0-5931 GCA_964444025.1 uncultured Emticicia sp. | reverse complement strand
GGAGTAACTTTTAGCACAGAAGAATCAGCGGGGCTTGAGGTATTCAAAGCCAAATGTGCTTCTTGCCATGCGGGCGAATTATTTACCAACCAAACGTATCGAAATATTGGTTTACCCATCTTCAACAAAGACGATACGGGAAGGGCAAGAATAACCCAAAACGCCTCGGATAACTATAAATTTAAAGTACCCAGTTTGAGAAACATTGCCGTAACAGCACCTTACATGCACGACGGAAGATTTTATACTTTGGAAGCCGTACTGAATCATTATAGCGATGGTGTGACGGACTCCCCTACCTTAGATGCCACTTTTAAAAATAGGCCGAGGTTAGGAATTCCCCTAAATGCCGACGAAAAACGAAAACTTTTGGCTTTTTTACAAACACTCACGGACGAAGAATTTTTGAAAGACAAAAGGTTTTCTCTGGAATAATTTAATAAGCAAATGAAAAAACTTATAGGAATCATATTATTTTTTTGTCAATTGGAGAGCCAAGCTTGCGATATGTGCGGCTGTGCCAATAGTGGCTCATTCTTCGGCGTTTTGCCTCAATCCCACATGAGATTTATTGGCGTACGCTACCGAAGTAAAGATTTCGACTCGCATCTGAATAGTCTTATGCTCAAAAGTAAAGAACATTACCAAACCACCGAACTTTGGGGGCGTTTTTATCCATTCAAAAAGACGCAATTATTGGTATTTTTGCCCTATAACTCCAACAAACAAAGCATGGCAAGCGGTCGAACAACAAAAATTGAAGGCTTAGGAGACGCATCCATGATGATGCACTATAATCTTAGAAATACGTTTTGGGATTCAACCGCCCATCATTTGTACCAAAATTTTCTCATAGGTGGGGGCATTAAACTTCCAACGGGTAAATACAAATACGAAGAAACTGGCAATGAAGGGGCAAATCCTAATTTTCAGTTAGGAACAGGCAGCGTGGATTTTATTTTAAATGCCATTTATACCATTCGCTATTTGGATTGGGGAATAAACGCAGACTTGACCTATAAAATTAACACAAAAAATAGCAATAACTATCGATTTGCCAATCGAATAAATAGCTCATTGACAGCCTTTTATACGGCAAAAATTGGCAATTTGACCTGTATGCCTACCCTTGGCACCATGATTGAACAATCAAATAAAGACACCAAAAATGGCATCAAAAATAGCTATACAGGCGGTTGGATTATGACAGCAAATACGGGAATTGAGCTATATTACAAACAATTTTCATTGGGAATGACATTCCAAAAACCATTGGCACAAAATTTAGTGAGCAAAGAATCAAAAATTAATCAACAAACTTCATTCCATCTAACCGCTATGTTTTGAGATGGGTATTTAAGATAATTTTTCATATTTTTTAATAACTATCCTGAATTGTTTATCTTGCAAAAGTTTAAATAGCAAGTAATGGCAAAGACACTTTCAAATACCACTCGAATATATCGAAAAATCCATCAATGGGTTTCAATACCTTTATTGGTATTCATGATGCTTATCGGAATCACGGGTCTATTATTGGGTTGGAAGAAGCAAGCAAACTTTTTGCCAAAAACAGAAAAAGGCATCAGCAAAAAAAGTACGGATTGGATAAAGTTGGACAGCCTTCAAAGTGTTGCTCAAAAATATGCCAAAGAAGTGCTAAAAAAATCGGAGGATATTGACAGAATTGATATTCGACCACAAAAAGGAATTGCTAAAATAGTTTTTTCTGAACATTTTACAGAATTACAAATCGACTGTGCCACTGGAAAAATATTGGCTGTCAGTACCCGAAAATCGGATTTTATCGAAAAAATTCACGACGGTTCAATCATTGATTATTTATTCAAAACCAATAACGATGAATTTAAACTATTTTACACAAGCATCGTCTCTTTGGGTTTGATTGTCTTATCTTTTAGCGGATTTTGGCTGTGGTACAATCCCAAACGTATCCGGAAACAGAAAAATAAATAAACAAGTAAATAAATCGTTTTTTTATACCTTTTTGGGTATATTTTAAACGATTTGTTTATTTTTATACCTTTTTGGGTATAATTCATTGATTTTTACTATATTTACACCCTATTGGGTATAATTTAAGAAAATTTAACTATATTTACGCTTTCAAGGGTATCAAATGAAATTAACAAATTTTGTAAAACAGAAGCGAAAATCTGTCAATCTAACACAGCCTGAGTTAGCTGAAAAAGCTGGAGTAGGCCTGCGTTTTTTGCGTGAATTGGAGCAAGGAAAAGAGAGTTTACGAATAGACAAAGTAAACCAAGTTCTCCGTTTGTTTGACTATGAAGTGGGTGCCATTCCTATAAAAAAAGAAGATGACAAATGAGAAAAGCAATTATAAAAGTAAAAACACAGATGGCTGGTTGGCTTACGCAAGACGACCATGGGTATCATTTTGAATATGCCAAGGATTATTTAAACCAAGCAGATTCAAAGCCAGTAAGCTTAACGCTACCTTTACAAGAGGCTATTTATACATCTAATGTATTATTTCCATTTTTTGATGGTTTAATTCCCGAGGGTTGGCTGCTGAATATAGCTGAAAAAAATTGGAAGTTAAACCCACGAGACCGTATGGGATTGCTTTTAGTTTGCTGTAAAGATTGTATTGGTGCAGTGAGTGTAGAAGAAATAAAAGAAGAAAACAAACTATGAACAGATGTTTATTTTGCTATCTGCCATTGACAGATAATGAATTGGATTTTCACGAAAAATGTTCAAAAAAGATATTTGAACAGTCTTTCCCCCCTGCCTTACCGTATTCAGAAGCGGACTTAGAACCCTTAGCAAAAGAAATAATACAAAGCCAAACAGTCGTCACAGGTGTACAAGCAAAACTATCCTTACATATTTCAAAAAATGACCAATATCAAGAAGATAAACGATTTACCATTACCATAGTTGGACTATGGGGAGGATACATATTAAAACCACCCACCACACTATATCAACAATTGCCCGAAGTAGAAGACCTCACGATGCATTTAGCAAGCATAGCCAAAATAAAAACAGCTCCCCATAGTCTTATTCGCTTGACCTCAGGTAATTTGGCTTATATAACCAAACGTATCGACAGAGATAGAAAAGGGAAGCTTGCTATGGAAGATATGTGTCAATTAACAGAACGACTGACAGAAGATAAATATAATGGTAGTTATGAGCAAATTGCAAAAACGATACGAAAATATTCCAGTGCCTCAGGTTTAGATTTGGTAAATTTCTTTGAGTTGGTATTATTTTCTTTTTTAACAGGCAATGCAGATATGCACCTGAAGAACTTTTCTTTATTAGAGCAACCTGGCTTAGGTATGGTTTTATCCCCTGCCTATGATTTAGTAAATACAGCATTGGTAAACCCATCTGACAATGAAGAAATAGCACTGACTCTCAACGGGAAAAAGAAAAAACTGAAAAAAAAAGACTTTGTCACAGCCATGACAACATTAAAAATTGACGAAAAGCAACAAGAAAATATTTTCATTAAAATGCAAAAATCAAAATCAAAATGGATGGAAAGAATAGATATTAGCTTCTTAAGCAATGAATTTAAGAATCACTATAAATCAATAATCGATGAAAGATTTAATCGGTTAAAAAATTCATAATTCATAAACAACCATTTGTATTAAAAGGTATTCAGCTATCAATCCAAGAAAGCATAAAAAAGCCAAATACAACAGTACATTCGCACAAAAACACTTAGTTAGACATTGCTTTATCGATATACCGATTGATACTTTTTTCCAAAAGCGGCAAGGTGAGCGTTCCTTCTGCCAAAACGGCATCATGAAAATCTCTGATATTGAATCGTGTGCCTAATGCTTTTTCTGCTTTATTTCGTAATTCTCGAATCTTCAATTCTCCAATTTTGTACGACAACGCCTGACCGGGCCAAGAAATATAACGGTCTGTTTCGGTGGTACATTCATGAAGCGAAAGTGCGGTATTTTCTGCCAAATAATCAATCGCTTGCTGACGATTCCAACCGTAAGCATGTATCCCTGTATCGACCACTAATCTACAGGCTCGCCACATTTCATAAGTCAATTGTCCAAATTTACTATACGGATTCTTATAAAAGCCCATTTCCTCGCCTAAATGCTCCGTATATAATGCCCATCCTTCGCCATAAGCCGATAAATATAGGTTTTTTCTGAAATCCGGAACTCCTTGTAATTCATAATTCAGAGCCATCTGTAAATGGTGACCCGGCACTGCCTCGTGCAAGGTAAGTGCTTCTAAATTATATAAAGGGCGACTGGATAATTGATAAGTATTTACCCAATAATGCCCTGCCCGATGGCTTCCGGGCGAAGAAGGGCTGTATCTTCCTCCCGTGTATTTAGGGGCAATGTCTTCAGGCACTGGCTCTACTCCATACGGCTGTCGAGGTAAAGTTCCAAAAAATGCTGGCAATTTTCCATCTACTTGTTTGGCAATAAACGATGCCTCTTTCAATAATTCAAGAGGTGTTTTGGGATAAAATTGAGCATCTGTACGTAAAAAATGTAAAAATTCTTTGAAATCTCCTTTAAATCCGGTTTGATTTTTCACCGTCTCCATTTCTTTTCTTATCCTAGCCACCTCCGATAATCCTTTTTGATGTACCTCCTCCACACTCATCGGCAAAGTGGTATAATACCTCACAAGCATTTCGTAATATTGCTTTCCGTTCGTACAAGCAGCAATGCTTTCTTGGGTTCGAGAGGCAGGAATGTATTCATTTTTCATAAAGGACGAAAATTGCTGAAATCCATCCGACGACTTTAAAATCGCTTGTTTGCCCGCTGACAATAGCTGTGATTTGAGCTTTTCGGAAAAATGTGTCGGAAATTCTGTGAAAGGTCTATAAAATGCACTTTCTTCGGGTTTTTGCACAATGTATGGCTCATAAGTAGATTCGTATCCTTTAAAAATCACCTGAGCTTGTACGATTCCTTGCTTTATCCCCAATTTCATTAAGTCAATATGTTGCTGCACGTACCTAGGAAAATCACTAAGTTGGAGGATATATTTTCGATATTCTTCTTCGGTTTTCGGACGGGCATTCCGCATCATGGAGCTAAAAGAAATATGAAAACCCGCATCTGCCAAAAGCGGATTGAGATGGGCATTGAATTCAAAATCATTGATTTTTTCTAAAAGAACAAATTTTAATAATTCTAAATTAATTTGCTCGACATTCGTTAAAGACCCTGCATCAATGCCAGCAGCTTCGGACAAGATTGTTTGATAAAATTGATGATTCTTGCCTAGATTTTCGATAGAAACATCTCCTAAAATAGCCAAAGTATCCGACGAAAATTCGCCGTATTCAAATTTCTCAAACTTCGAAATGATGCCTTTGAGCTTTTCATTTGAACTTTGTCCTAGAGCAGATAAGCTCACAAAAAAAATAAATAGTAATTTTTTCATGGGTAAAGGCTGTTGTAAAAAATATCTTTCAATCGCTCTGACCGTTTCTCAACAGCAATATATTGAAAAAAAGATTGAATACAATGAAACACAGTGGAAATTAGCCAATGAAAATACCTCGTATTTTGACGCAAAAATTATAAAACCCAGAAAATTAGTCAATTAGGTAAATCTTTAATTGTATCAAAGAATTTAATTAACCCAGCCATCGTTTGTTGGAAGCTTTCTGATTTGTTCGACTCACTCGTAATAAATTACAAAATATTTGGTCGATTATCTGTGGAATAGTAAATCTAAAAATAATTATATTTATTTACAAAACTTGTCTATTATACATTTTGTAAGCGTTTCATTTTTCTTATTTCTAGTCACAAGTTTCCTTTTGGTTACATCTCTTCTAACTATCATGCGTTGGATTATGCTAATTCTAAACTTATACTTTCAATTTGTTTTTTTGATTCTTGTCTCAACTCAAAAGCATATTTCATTTTA
>CAYUFZ010000146.1:0-7114 GCA_964444025.1 uncultured Emticicia sp. | reverse complement strand
AACTCGCGACCTTAACCTTGGCAAGGTTACGCTCTACCAACTGAGCTACTTTCGCTTATTATTTCAATTTTATTACATTCTCTCTGTCTGAATGTGGTGCAAAGATATAGCGTTTTTTTTTACTTGTCAAGAGTTTGATATAAAAAAAATTAAAAAAAAATATAGATAAAATGTAAAATATTGATAATCAGTTGAATAAATTGTAAATAAAAATAAAAAAAATTACAACACAAATGGTAAGCATTGACAAACAGCATTAAAAAAATAGCGAAAGCAGAAGAATTTTGGCTTATTTCTGAATTTAATTCTCCAACATGATTACTTTTGTAGAAAGTTTGAGCGTATCCTTTGTTTTTTAATCAATTAATGAATGAATAATAGTATAAATTTCGAGAAATCTCCGGACGGATTAGTGCCGGCAATTATTCAAGATTCTCAAAGTGGTAAAGTTTTAATGTTGGGATATATGAACATGGAGGCTTACCAAAAAACATTGTCCGATAAAATTGTTACTTTTTTTAGCCGAAGTAAACAACGACTTTGGACAAAAGGGGAAACTTCCAATAATTTTCTGCACGTGGTGGATATTCTGGTTGATTGCGATGCAGATACTTTGTTAATCAAAGCAAAACCTGATGGTCCAACTTGTCATACTGGGGCAGATACTTGTTTTAATGAAATAAATGAAGAAAAGGTTTTGTTTATCAATCATTTGCGTGCAGTTATCAAAGATAGAAAATTAAATCCTTCAGATAAATCTTATACCAGCGAGCTTTTTAAGAAAGGGGTTAATAAAGTTGCTCAGAAAGTGGGAGAGGAGGCAGTAGAATTGGTTATAGAGGCGAAAGACGACAACAAAGAATTGTTTTTAGGAGAAGCTGCCGATTTGTTGTATCATTATTTGGTTCTTTTAGAGCAAAAAGGGTATGAGCTTGAGGAGGTTTTGGATGTATTGATTCAAAGACATAAATAAATTTATCATGGTTAATTATCTCATAAGGCTCATTATTTGTGCCGTTTTTGTCTATTTCTCGCCTCAATACCTCTCAAATATCCATGTTGCGAGTGTTACTACTGCTTTGTTGGCGGCATTTTTAATGAGTGTTTTAAATACTTTTGTAAAACCTATCTTGAACATTCTGGCTTTTCCGATTACTTTAATCACTTTGGGGCTTTTTTCATTGGTGATTAATATCGTAATTGTTTATTTATGTGCGTATTTGGTAGATGGTTTTTCAGTAGAGGGAATCTTACAACCTTTATTATTTGGTATTTCTTTATCGATTCTCAATAGCTTGGTAGGATTTTTTCAAGATTAAATAAAAAAGGGCTGTTTAATATACAAACAGCCCCTTTTTTTATAAACCCGCTAAGGTATTTTTGACAGCTTCGAAATTCGGAATATCTCCTGCACTTTCTAAAACTTCTGCATATTGGATAGTGCCTGAAGCATCTACCACAAATGCCGAACGCTTAGCTACTCCTTGCATTCCTAATACAAAAGTTTCGTACAAAGTATCATAAGCAGTAGCGGTTGTTTTATTAAAATCTGATAGTAATTGGAATGGCAGATTTTGTTCTGCTTTAAATTTCCCTAAAGTGAAAATAGAATCAACGGAAATAGCTAATACTTCAGCATTTAGCTTAGAATAGCTGGCAATATCGTCTCTCATTTGGCACAATTCTGTGGTACAAACACCTGTAAATGCTAAGGGGAAAAACAAAACAACTACATTTTTACCTTTGTAGTCTGATAAACTTACTTCATTTTTTTCGGTATTGAATAACTTGAAGTCAGGAGCTTGGTCGCCTATTTTTAAAGACATATACTTGTAATTTTTAGGTTTTTAACTTTTGATATAACCCATTTTTTTATGGGAAAGTTTATTAAAATGAGTTTATTTTTTTTAATGTTTCCAACGTTGATGTAGGAAGGTGTATCTTCTTTGTAAATTCTCTAAATAACTATTGTTTTATGCTAAAATCTCATTTTAAGTCTTTTTTTTACGAATATTGTTCCCCGAAAGCCATAGTTCTTTTTTCAAATGTATCATTAATGCTTTCGATTGTTATTTTTCTGAATTCTTGTAAAAGCTCTGATACATCACCCGAACCTATTGCCGATACCACAACTGCCCATGTAGCTTTGCGATGGGCTAAGATGTCTTTGTATGTTGCGGAGCATACCCCGGGAAATTCACCGACGTATGCTTCTCGGGGATTTGGGTATTTAGGATTGACTATGTACGAATCGATAGTGGCGGGTTTTCCAGAATATAAATCTTTGTCTAGTCAAGCAAACCAACTTCTGGCATTACCAAAGGCTGATTCTACTCAAAAATACAATTGGGTTTTGGCTCTTAATGCGGGGCAAGCATTTATCCATAAAGCTATTTACGAACAAACTTCTATTGCTAATAAATCCAAAATTGATTCACTGGAAAATGCAGTTTTGATGGAGTATAAGTCCGAAAAACAAGAAATCATCGAGCGTTCGGTAGTTTATGGACAAAGTGTTGCAAAAGCCATTTATGAATGGTCTAAAACCGACGGAGGGCATCAAGGATATAATAGAAATTTTTCGAATGATTATTCTTTTCCGAGTGGAAATGGCTATTGGGAGCCTCCTTTTTTTAGTCAGACTGCTTCTCAATTACCATTACATCCGTATTGGGGGCAGAATAGGACTTTTGCAGCGGCAAACCATGCCTTGCCCGTTCTAGATAAAATACCATATAGTGCCGATAAAAATTCTAAGTATTATGAACAGTTTTTAGAAGTGTTTCGGGTGAATGCAAATCTAACGCAAACGGAAAAAGAAATTGCACTTTTTTGGGGCGATGACCCGAGTAGAACTTTTACGCCTCCCGGACATTCATATAGCATAGCCAGCATTGCTGTACGAACATCTAAGGCGAGTTTGATTAAGGCTTCTCAAACTTTTGCTATGGTTGGAATGGCTATTGCTGATGCGTTTATGACTTGCTGGCGAGCAAAATATACCTATCACGCCGAGCGTCCTTCTTCCTATATTCGAGCCAATATCAGTCCTAATTGGGTATCTTTTTGGCCAGAGCCACCTTTCCCAGCTTTTTATTCAGGGCATGCGGTACAATCATCGGCTTCTGCAACCGTTCTGACGGCTTTGTACGGAGATAATTATAAATATACCGATGACTCACATCAAGGAAGGGGACAAGACCCATTGACGATGATTGAATACAAAAATCGAACCTTCAATTCATTTCGTGAAGCAGCAGAAGAGTCGGCTTATTCTCGACTTTTGGGTGGTATTCATTGCAAAAGCGATAATGAGACAGGTTTGAAAGAAGGTGAGAAAATAGGACAAAATATTGTCAATTTTAAATGGAAAAAATAGATAAAAGCCTCGAAAGAGGCTTTTATTATGAGGCAGAAATAGAAGGCTCTTTGATGGCGAGCTGCCCACAGGCGGCATCAATATCTTTGCCTCGGCTTTTTCGTACCTTAACAATGATACCTTTATCTTCCAAAAATTGGGCAAATTTATTTAGTTTTTCTTCCGAAGTGTTCAAAAAGTCTGCTTCATTGATAGGGTTATATTCAATAATATTGACTTTTGCAGGTACTTTTTTGGTAAACTCCCAAAGCTCTTTTGCATCTTGAAGCGAATCATTGAAATTATTAAAGACAATGTATTCAAAAGTAATTCTATTACCAGTTTTTTGATAAAAATAATTGAGAGCGGCTGCTAAATTTTTCAAAGAATTACTTTCATTAATAGGCATGATTTCATTTCTTTTCAAATCATTTGCGGCATGTAAAGAAAGGGCTAAATTAAACTTTACATTGTCATCACCTAATTTTTGAATCATTTTTGCAATCCCTGCAGTACTGACAGTGATTCGTTTGGGCGACCAATTTAAGCCATCAGGCGAGGTAATTCGTTCGATAGATTCCATTACCCCAGCATAATTCAGCAATGGTTCCCCCATGCCCATATACACGATATTGGTCAATGGTTGTTGATAATTTTGCTCGGCTTGTTGTTTGATAAGTACCACTTGGTCGTAAATTTCAGCAGCATCTAAATTTCTTTTTCTGGGCATGTATCCTGTTGCACAAAATTTACAAGTCAAAGAGCAACCTACTTGGGACGACACGCAAGCTGTCATTCTGTCATCGGTAGGAATTAAGACACCTTCGACCAAATTTCCATCAAAAAGCTTAAATCCAGATTTAATTGTTCGGTCGCTACTGATTTGTTGTGTATGTACTTTTACTGCCCGAATATCAAAGTTTTCCTGAAGCAATTCCCTTGTTTTTAGGGATAAATTGGTCATTTCATCAAAAGATGTAGCCGATTTTTTCCAAAGCCATTCTGAGATTTGTTTTGCCCGAAATCCTTGTTCTCCATGCTCATTGAGCCATTTTTTTATATTTTCAATAGATAATTTTCTGATATCTTGTTTGTTCATGTTCTTTACCATATTTAGAGATACAAAGTTCTGAATTATTTTGGCAAGTATTTGAATAAATTGAAAAAAAACGTTTTTACTTTCATTTTTACAGATAATTGCCTTAATTGATAAGTTTTTGAGGAAAATTAAAGGTATTGATGACTTATATGTATGAAAAAATTTAATAATCAAGTAGTTTGGATTACGGGGGCATCCTCTGGTATTGGTGAAGCGACGGCGTATGCTTTCGCAAAAGCGGGGGCAAAATTGGTGCTTTCTGCCCGTAGAATTGAAGAACTGAATCGAGTGAAAAATAATATCGACGAAACGGACGTACTGGTATTGCCTATGGATATGGAAAATCTTGCGGATTTGCCTTCAAAAGTTGAGGAGGTTTTGGCAAGGTTTGGAAGAATTGATATTCTTTTTAATAATGCTGGAATTTCGCAAAGAAGCTCGGTAGAAGAGACAGAAATGGAGGTGTATCATAAGATTATGAACCTAAATTTCTTTGGGGTGGTGGCATTGACCAAAGCTGTTTTGCCTCAGATGAGAAATCAAAAAAGTGGGGTAATTGTTACTACTAGTAGTTTATCTGGAAAACTTTCAACACCCATGCGTTCGGGTTATTGTGCCTCTAAGCATGCTTTACATGGTTTTTTTGATGCTTTACGGGCTGAAGTGTATCGAGATAATATCCAAATTACGTTGATTTGTCCGGGATATATCCAAACTAACATTTCATACAATGCTGTTTCTGGCGATGGAACTAAGTTTGGGAAATTAGATAACAATCAGGCGAATGGAATGGCTGTTGAAACTTGTGCTGAAAAAATATTAGATGCCGTTTATCGGCAAAAAGAAGAGGTTTACATGGGAGGAAAAGAGGTTTTAGGGGTTTATTTGAAAAGATTCTTTCCAAGGCTTCTTTCTAAAATTGTACGAAAACAAATGCCTAAATGATGGATTAACAAGGATAAATGCTCCATTTATTGTTTTTATTCTTGTTTTAATTGAATAAAAATTGCTTTTAAATCCTGTCTAGGCTCAAAAGAGGTGCTTTGTGCGTTCTGTTCGATTATTTTTATTCTTTCTTCTGGAAGTGGGTGAGTGCTGAAAAAAGAAGGAAGATTGGTTAATTGTTGTTTCTGTTCTTCAGCTTTTAGGTGTTGCATTAGTTCTATCATACCTTGCGGATTTATCTGATTTTTTTCTAAAATTTTCAAACCTTCGATGTCTGCTTCGGTCTCCATTTGTCTTGAAAAATGCAAACCATATAACTCATTTGCTTTGCGTATCAAACCATTGATGATTCCGAAATCGCCCCAAAGCATTGATATAAAAATACTTCCTGAAACCTCCTGAGAGAGGCTCAACAAGGTGTGCTTTTTATGGATATGGCTTGCTTCATGTGCAAGTAAAGCCGCCAACTGATTTTCGGATTTTATCTTCTTTAAAATAGCATCATAAACGACGATATGTCCGCCAGGAATTGCATAAGCATTGATGATATTTTCTTTGATTACTGTCAAGTGTAGTGGATAGCTAGAATGAAAATTGATTTTATCAGCAAATTTTGCCAATAAAATACTTTTTTGATGGTCAATTTTGGTTTTGTCGATGGTATTTTGAAAAATTTTATTACCCAATTCGATTTCTTGTTTTTGAGGAATTTGTGTGGCTAAATAGGCAGCTAATTTAGGCAGTGCAACAAAATAACCCAAACAGACAAACATTCCCGAAAAAAGCAATGTCAAAAGCAGAAAAGCGATAAATCTTCGGTTAATGGAAGAGAATGGGTTCAGTTTTAGAGGAATATATTTTTCAATGGTATGGTATAATTCAGAATTTACATCAAATTCTAGATATTCATGAGGAAATTCGCCATACTGAAGTAAAGCTTTTTTTTTGTTTGTCAATGGACTAAGGGCTATTGTTTGCCATTTCCAATCAACCGAAACAGAAAGACCTCGAATAGATAGCCCATTTTCAACAATTGCAATTTCAACTTCGTGAGGAGCTGAGGTTTTTCCATCAAAATATACTGCGAGATATTTCATTTTTTATGAGCATCGGCTTCCTTCAAGGAAGCCGTCTAAATGAATAATGAATTAAGCCAAACCCTCTTTCAACAAGTCGTGTAAATGAATAAATCCAAGTAATTTTCCTTTATCGGTCACAATAAGTTGCGTAATGCTTTTTTCTTGCATGATTGCCAAAGCATTGGCGGCATATTCATCGGCGATAATTGTTTTGGGGTTATGACACATGATATCGACAGCTTTTAGGGCAAAAAAATCTTTTTGCTCGTTCAGCATTCGTCTCAAATCCCCATCCGTAATGATGCCCAAAACCTCGTCATCAGAATTGACGACGGCAGCAGCTCCCAACCTTTTGGAACTAATTTCCAAAATAACTTCCTGAACCGAATTGTCCAAAAATACCTTTGGAAGCGTATTGTTGGGGTAAATATCCTTTACTTTCAGATAAAGTTTTTTTCCCAAACTCCCTCCTGGATGATATTTTGCAAAATCACGGCTGCTGAAGTCCCTTGCTTCAAGCAAACAAATGGCAAGAGCATCGCCCAAAGCCAAAGCAGCAGTAGTAGAAGTACTAGGAGCAAGATTTAGAGGACATGCTTCTCGTTTGATATGTGCATTTAGAATAAAATCAGC
>CAYUFZ010000145.1:0-7140 GCA_964444025.1 uncultured Emticicia sp. | reverse complement strand
TTGATTCAGATTGATATTATTCAAATCGAATGAATTATTGATATAGGAAGGGTCGCTTATTGGTACGCCATCGAGCAAAATAAGCACATTCCCAGAGGCTGCCCCACGAAAATACAATTCTTGGTTGCTCCCGAGGTTATTGTTTGCTCCATCGATAAATATGGCTGCTTGGCTGTTGAGAAGCTCTGCCAAGGTTTTGCCCGTATTTTGTTGGATAATAGTTTGGTCAATGACACTGACCACTTTCCCTGTTTGGGATTGTTTCAAATCGACTCGTGAAGCGGTGATGCTAACCTCTTCTAATTGTTTGATGTTCAGGGAGTCTTGAGCGTGACTCCGGCTGCAAAAAAAAATCGCAGCCACAATAAATATTTTTTTCATATAAAAAAATTTGTGACTGCCTCCGAAAAAAGTGTAGAAATATAACAAACGGAATCCGATATCGAATACCCTTGCATTACAAATCTTGCCTTTCACCCGAAAGCATATTGATAATAAATTCGATAAGGCAGGTCTTCTGGCTTGTTCTCATCATTTCGCCTTCCCATTTTTACAACAGTGGCATATCTGAAATGATGTTTGCAGGATGAACTTACAGCTACGGGGATAGCGACGGACTTTCACCGCACTTCCCTTTTAATCTTTTGCAAGAACCCAATCGGCATACAAAAGTAGTCTATTTATTTTTTTCGTTCAAAGAAATCATCATAATTTGCCAATTGATTCACCTCTGGGTGTTTTTTTAGCTCAAATAATCTTTCTATTTTTACAACAATAATTTAATCTTCAAACTATCCGAAATATGAAAAAAAGTGTATTGCTTTTTTGTGTGTTGAGTACGTCTGTATTGGCACAAAAAAAAGAATTTGATGAAAAAGAGCTTGTGAAAGGTAAATTACCTGCCAATTTTACCCAAAATTTGCCAGGAGTGCATCGTTGGATAAATGATGAAAAATTGGTTGTTTTTAAGAAAAATACGCCAGAAAGCGAATCAAAACCGATGATATTGAATCTGATTTCGGGCAAATATACCGATGCTACATCGGAGGAGATAAGTCCTAAAGCAGTCATTGTCAAATCTATTATCCAAAAAAACAATGATTTATTTTTAAAATCAACAGAAGGGGAAGTACAATTGACCAATGATGCTTTGGAAGAGAAAAATCCTACTTTTTCGCCCGATAGTGCTTTTGTTGCTTATACAAAAGCGAATAACTTGTATTCTTTTGATATAAAAAATAAAAAAGAAATTCAATTGACCAATGATGGCACCAAAACGATTTTAAATGGCTATGCGACTTGGGTTTATTGGGAAGAAATATTTGGAAGACCAACCAAATTTCGTGCCTTTTGGTGGAGTCCTGACAGTAAAAAAATTGCTTACATGCGTTTTGATGAGGCAAAAACACCGATGTTTCCGCTTTACAGCAGTGAAGGACAACATGGGTTCATCGAAGAAACCCGTTATCCCAAAGTGGAGACCCGAATCCTGAAGCTAAATTAGGATTTGTGTCGCCTATGGGAGGGGCTACTATTTGGGCGGATTTCAATGAGAAAGACGAGCAATATTTTGGCTGGCCGAAGTGGTTGCCTGATGGAAAAGGTTTATTGGTACAATGGGTGAATCGTGGAAATGACCATCTGAAAATTTTTAATGTTTCTCCGGATACAGGGGCGAAAAAAGAGATATATGAGGAAACTCAAAAATCTTGGATTGATATCAGTGACGCTGACGAGCGATTAACATTAATGGATGGGGCAAAAGAAATGATGATTATTAGCGACAAAACGGGTTGGAAGCAATTGTATTTGTATTCGATTGATGGAAAATTTTTGAATAATATTACCGATGGAAAGTTTACTGTCAAATCAGTCGAAGCCATTGACCAAAAAAATAGGGTGCTTTATTTCTATGCCCGAGGAATAGAAAATTCGGCAAGGTTTGATTTATATAAAGTAGGCTTTGATGGGAAAGACTTTAAAAGATTAACTTTTGGCGATTATAATCATAAAAATATTCAGTTTTCGCCAAATTTGAAGTATTTTATTACCACTTATTCAAATATTAATACGCCTCCTGCCATGGCGATTGTAGATGTGAATGGGAAAATGACCCACGATTTAGGTACAAGTAAAGGGGCTTCAATGGACGAGTATAAGCTTGCCAAAACTGAATTGCTTCGAGTAAAAAGTGAAGATGGTTTATTTGATTTACCAATGACGATTACTTATCCCGAAAATATGATTGCTGGGAAAAAGTATCCCGTCTTGGTTAGTATTTATGGTGGACCTGATGCCGGAACTGTCTATGACCAATGGACATGGTCGGCCCGTCAGCAATGGTTGGCAAAAGAAGGATTGATTCAGGTTTCACTAGATCATCGAGCAAGTGGGCATTTTGGAAAAGAAGGGGTGGCTTATATGCACCGAAATTTAGGGTATTGGGAAATGAAAGATTATAAAACTCTTGTCAAATCTTTGATTGATAAAGGAATCGCTGACCCAAATAAAATTTGTATCACTGGTTTTAGTTATGGAGGGTATATGAGTTGTTATGCACTTACTTATGGACACGATGTTTTCACACACGGCATGGCGGGAGGAAGTGTCGTAGATTGGAGCTTATATGATAGTGCTTATACAGAAAGATACATGGATACTCCTGCCGAAAATCCAGAAGGGTATCAGTCTTCGAGTGTATTGAGCCATACTAAAAATCTGAAAGGGGTCTTACAGATTGTTCATGGAACAATGGATGATAATGTACATCTCCAAAATAGCATCCAATTGATTAGTAAATTACAAGACGAAAAGAAAAATTTTGAAATGATGTTTTATCCCAATGGCAGACACGGCTGGGGTGGGAATAAAGGGGTGCATTTTGATAATTTGAAGATGCAATTTATCTACAAACATTTGCTTGAAAAAACGATTCCAGAAGGCTTGTTAAGATAATTAAAAAAGAAGAGGGCTGATTTTTTATCAGCCCTCTTCTTTTTTTCATCATTCCCAAATTACTGTGTCATTGGCATGGTACCAAGCGTCAAATTTTGGAGAATATTCTCTCTCAATTATATTTCTCTTAATCTTGAGCGTAGGGGTAAGCTTATTGTTTTCGACTGTCCAAGCATCTTTCAAAATAATCATTTTTTGTATGCGTTCATAGGTTTTTAGTCGAGGATTTAGGGTATTTAATGTTTCCAATAAGCTTACTTCAACCGTTTCTTTTGCTATTGTTTTGGCACTTTCTGATAAAACAATAAGAGCGATTGGCTGTGGAAGATTTATTCCTACAACACATATTTGCTCTATAAAGCTATTGTCGGCAAAGCCAAATTCGATTTGTGCAGGGGCAACGTACTCTCCTTTAGAAGTTTTGTACATTTCTTTGACACGCCCAGTGATTTTTAAGTAATTGTCGGCATCTAATTCTCCCACATCACCTGTATGTATCCAATTGTCGGCATCAATGGTTTCGGCTGTCAGTTGGGGTTCTTTGTAATAGCCTAGCATATTCCATTCGGAGCGGGTTAGAATTTCACCATTATTTGGGTCGATTTTCACTTCAATGCCGGGATAAAGTTTTCCTACGCTACCATCTTTGATTTTCTCTTTTGGCATCATACATACCGCTCCTAAATTCTCTGTCATTCCATAAGCTTCTTGAATAATAATGCCTAATTTTCTAAACCAAACAATCAGACTATTGGGCATGGGTGCAGCTCCAGTAAGGATAACTACTGCCTCGTTTAAACCTAATCCTTCTCGAATTTTTTTCTTAACGATGGCATTAAGGATTGGGATATTTAGTAGAATATTGAGTTGTTTTTGAGGCATTTTTGCCAAGATACCCAATTGGAATTTTGTCCAAATTCTCGGTACTGCTAAGAAATGTGTTGGTTTAGCATTCGCTAAATTTTTGGCAAAGCTATCCAAGGTTTCGGCAAAATAAATCGTTCCTCCAATGGTTACACCTGCTGCCTGAATGATGTTTCGTTCTGCAATGTGACAAAGAGGTAAATAGGAGAAAAATCTTGGATTGGGGTGGTTTAGTTTGGCAATATCTCTTGCCTGATAAATACCACTTGCCATGGCTTGGTAGCTAAGCATTACTCCTTTGGGGTTTCCTGTGGTGCCTGAGGTATAAATAATGGTCATTAAATCCTCTAGTGCGGGAAGGTAATTTTCCTGCATTGGACTAAATTCTTGCAAAATATCGTTCCATTGAACATGAGAGGAATCTGGATTGTAGGTCGGAAAAGAAATACATTTAATGTTTTGAGGTATTCCTGGCTTCATTCCTTGCCAATCGTCTAATTTTCCAACAAATAATACTTCGCAGCCACTATGTGTCAATACTTGGTTGAGCTGTGCATCGGTTAAAGTTGCATAAAAAGGAACAGAAACATGCCCCGACATCATAATAGCAAAATCGGCAAGAAGCCACTCGGCACAATTTTTAGAAACCAACCCGATATTACTTTTGGGTGGTAAATGTAGTGATTTTAGATATGCTGCGATACTTCTGATTTGTCTGCCTGCTTCTGCCCAAGTGAAATCTACAAACGAATCACCAAAAGGTTGCCTAAGATAAATGGCTTCGGGTGTTGTTGTTTCCCAATGATATAGGTATTCTAAAAGGGTCTTTTTATCGGAGATGGTCATGGGTATATATTTAGGTTAGATAATTTTTGCACAAAATAATGATAAAATTTAATATTGCCAAGAATTTTATTTTCTACATTTGTACTTTACTTGCTTTATTTATACAAAAACTATGAAAAAGATATTTTTGTTTTCTGGACTTGTGCTGTGTGCTTTTTTGGGGCTATTGCTCATTTTTATTTTTACTTATTGGCAAGAGGATATCCCTTTGGAAAAGCTTCGATTAAAATATGCTGATTCTCATTCAAAATTTATGAGTATTAGGGGTATGCAAGTACATTTTAGAGAAGAGGGTAAGGGAAAAGAAACAATCGTTTTGATTCATGGCACTGGAGCTAGTTTGCATACGTGGCAGGGCTGGATGAATGGCTTGAAAAGCAATTATAGAGTGATTTCTCTGGACCTCCCGGGCTATGGCTTGACGGGACCAAATCCTTCAAAGGATTATTCAATGGAGTTTTATGTTGATTTTATGAATGATTTTTTGAATAATTTGGGCGTTGAGCGGTGTATTTTAGCTGGAAATTCTTTAGGTGGGGCGATTGCTTGGAATTATGCGGTGGTTTATCCTCAAAAAGTATCAAAATTAGCATTGGTAGATGCGGGTGGATATGCTACTCGGTCGAAATCTGTTCCGATTGCGTTCAGAATTGGTACTATTCCTATATTGAATGATTTACTGAAAGTCGTAACGCCTAAATTTGTCATTCGTAAGAGTTTAGAAAATGTTTATGTACATAAAAGTAAGGTGACAGATGCTTTGGTGGATAGGTATTTTGAGCTTTCTTTACGTGAAGGGAATCGACAGGCTTTTGTAGATAGGATGGTTAGTTTTAGGGATAAAAGTCTAGGATTTGATAATACAAAGAAAATTCCAACTTTGAAAATGCCTGTTTTGGTATTGTGGGGAGAAAACGATGGTTTAATTCCGTTGGAGGTTGCTTATCGTTTTCATCGAGATTTGCCTCACGATACTTTGGTAGTTTTGCCAAATATTGGGCATACGCCGATGGAAGAAGAGGTAGATAAAACGCTTGCTGTTTTGCTGAATTTTTTGAACAAGTACGAATAAATCATTCGTACTTGTCGAATAATTTCAGGCTTTTTGTTCCCAAATTTGTACCAAATTTATAATTACCTGGCTAGCAGTTTCCATGTCTTCTACCGAAACCCATTCGAGTTTCGAGTGAAAAGCGTGTTCGCCTGCAAAAATATTAGGGCAGGGGAGTCCCATAAACGAGAGCCTCGAACCGTCTGTTCCGCCCCGAATACTTCTTTTTTCGGCTTTGATGCCACACTTTTCTATTGCCTCAAGGGCATAATTACTTACTTCTGGATATTGATTGAGTATTTCTTTCATATTCCGATATTGTTCCGTTACTCGGAAGTCCACTTGTGAATGTGGGTATCTTTTTAAGACTTCTTGGCAAATGTTTTGTAATAATGTTTCTTTTTCTATTAAGCCCGAAACAGAGAAATCTCTAATGATGAAATCCAATTTTACTTCCTCCTGAATTCCCGAAATTTGAGTAGGGTGAATAAATCCTTCCATTCCTTGGGTGGTTTCGGGCGAGAGCGAATGTTTGGGTAAGGTAGCTAAAATATCTCCGGCTATTTTGAGAGCATTTTCCAATTTCCCAAAGGCAAATCCGGGATGTGTGCTTACGCCTTTGATAATTAAGCTGACTCCATCTGCCGAAAAGGTCTCATCTTCTAAAGTTCCGAGGCTTTCTCCATCCATAGTATAAGCAAAATCTGCTCCTAATTTTTCTAAATCGACTTTCTCTGTTCCTCGTCCAACTTCTTCGTCTGGTGTAAAAAGTATTTTGATTGCTCCATGCTTGATTTGTGGATTTTTTTGTAAAAAAGCTGCTGCCGACATAATTTCGGCAATACCGGCTTTGTTATCAGCCCCTAGCAGGGTAGTGCCACTAGCGGTGATAATATCATTGCCGATTTGAGCTTCTAAATCTGGATGTTCGGTCAATTTGATAATCTGCGTAGGGTCTTCTGGAAGAATAATGTCTTTTCCATCCCAATCATGGTGTACGATTGGTTTGACGTTCGCTCCGCTACAATCAGGAGAGGTATCCAAGTGCGAACAAAAACAAATAGTTGCTACTTTCTTGGGAGAATTAGAAGGGATTGTCGCATAAACGTAGCCAAATTCATCAAGATGGGCATCAGAAATACCCATTTCCAATAATTCTTCTACCAGTAATTTGGCTAAATTTTTTTGTTTTTCGGTAGAAGGAAAAGTTTCAGCATTTGGGTCGGATTGTGTATCAACCCGAACATATCTTAAAAACCTCGATTGTGTGTCAAAAATATGATTTTTCATGATTGTAGGATAGACTTAATGTCTGCTGGCGAATAATTGATGTTTTTTAGTGTTTTGTGGTCGTTTTCTCGATAAACCAAATATTTTTCGTCTATTTCTTTGAAATAGGCTTGTACTCCTTCTTCGGCATAATG
>CAYUFZ010000144.1:0-7153 GCA_964444025.1 uncultured Emticicia sp. | reverse complement strand
GATTAATTTGTAGATTCATAAGAAAAGCCTTCCCGAAGAAAGGCTCTGAGTTTATTGATGAATTAGGGTAATGCGACGCAGAATATTATGATACGATGGATTGTGCAGTTTTGATACCCGATAAAAAAGCACCTTCGATGTTTCCATTTCCAAAACCATCGCCAGCGAAATAAATAGGTGTAGCAAAAGTATTATCTTTGATAAAATATTCAGGATATCTGTTTTTTGCCAAACTATATTTCCAGCGATGTACTTCGAAACTTTCAATCGATGTGGCCGCTATCCATTCTTTGGCTTCTGCTAATAATTTCTCCCCAGCAAGCCTTAAATCAGCCTCAAAATATTTCTCGCTAAATTCAGGACTAGCATGAATAGTGGCAGAAAAACGAGGCGAAATCCCCTTTTTATAGTTATCTGCAATCCAAGAAAAAGACTTATTTTCAAAGCTTTTTCCTCCAGGATTCGGAATATTCGTTGCTTCATTAAGAACTGCCATCACCGCAATACAAGGATAATATTCGATACTTGACAAGCCTTGTATGGTATTTTCTGCCAAAATTATTCGACTATTTTTTAACAATTCCATTGCCTGAGGGGCAGGAATAGTACATACAACAGCCTCTGCGAAAAAAGATGCACCAGATTCACAAATCGCTCGAACCTGATTGGATACAAGCTCGAGTTGAACAACTTTTTCATTGGTTTTTACTAAAAGCCCCTCAGCTATGCTTTTCGGGATTTGATTCATTCCGTGTTTACCACAAAATCGACTATGGCTAAAAGTAGAGTCACCCTGCTCCAAATGCCACTCTTGTATGATATTTTTTTTAAATAAATCATCGACAAACAACTGAAAATCAGAGGACTTAGCAGAGAAAAACTGAGCACCATGGTCGAATTTCACCTCATCAACTCTTCGGGTTGCCATTCTTCCACCAACCCCTCTTCCTTTATCCAACACAATTACTTTCAATCCCTCCTCGGTTAATAGTTTTGCTGCTGATAAACCTGCCATCCCAGCTCCAATCACTAAACAAGTACGCATATAACAATTCCGAAATTAATGGTTTTAGAATATAAACTCAAAAACTCGCCAATTGTTATTTTTTTTTATGAAGCCACCGATTTGCACGATGCGAAAGCCATGCCGAACCAGCTCCTATCACAGCTCCAGCGAGTAAATCCGAAGGATAATGCACACCCGCATGTAACCTAGAATATGCCACTCCTCCAGCCCAAAGATAAGCCGGCACAGCTATATACCATTTTTTGTATTCCAATGCCAAAGTGGTAGCAGTGGTAAAAGCAGCGGTGGTATGTCCAGAAGGAAAAGAGGAATCATGCTCCTCCATTTGGGGAAGAATGAAAGGATATTTATCAGCGGGCCTTGCTCGATTGATTGTTTTTTTTAAAACATAAACAGAACCCATTGAAACAATTAATGAAGAAAAAGAAGACAAACTCCGCCATTGAAGAGATTTATCCTTGCTTAAAAAGCCAGCAACACCCAATCCCAAAGGAAGAGCAGCCGACAAAGGATAAGCAGTGTTTGTCCACAATTTCATCGGTTTATCCAAATTTGTATTTCTATTCACATTGACCTCTTTTAGAATGTCAATATCAAGATTTTGAGCATTTGCCCCCAAGATAAATAAGTTCAATAGTAGAACTAAACGCCATTTGAGTACTTTCATGGATTCATTAAAATTTGAGGATAGCTCGTTCATTGTCAAGTAAATGCAAGCTTTTTTCGATTTCTAAATTCGACTTTTCTTGAATAAAATCTTCTTTATACAACTCTCTGATTTGTTTTCTTTTGATGGCTTCCAAAAATCGACGGACATCGCTTTCGCTTTCTAGTTCGAGCATAGGGACTTCAGTAGGTTTTCCAAAATCATCTTTTGCAACCATCGTAAAATAAGAAGTATTGGTATGTTTTTGTTGCCCTGTTTTTACATTTTCCGAAATCACCTTGATACCAACAACCAAGGAGGTTCTTCCTACATAATTCACACTTGCATGCAAAGAAACCAATTCCCCTACCTCTACCGGTTGCAGAAAATTCACTCCATCAACCGTAACCGTAACGACATAAGTTCCGGCGTGTTTGGAAGCACAGGCATAAGCCACCTTATCCATTAAAGAAAGAAGAATACCACCATGTATTTTCCCGCCAAAATTAGCATAAGCAGGAATCATCAGCTCGGTGATGGTTGTTTTTGAATAAGAAGCTGGTCTTGAATTTTGCAACATAATATATTTTCGACAGAATTGCCAAAGATACCATAGAAAATCAAGAAACAAAAAAGCCACGACCAATATTGTCGTGGCTTTTAACAAATAACCCTAACCCATAAAAATCAATAATACTTAAAAAGTTTTGTAATCTTTATATAATATATAGTGCAATCATTGTGCCAAAAAACAAAATTTAGAGAGATTTTATGGCAAGAAAAAGAATTATTTCTGAGCTTTTTCCAATTGATTGACTTTCGCCTCCAAGGCCTCTATTTGCTTGTTTGCTTTGATGAGATAGAGCGTCAGTTCCTCTATTTTTTCCATCAATTTGGCACTTGTTTCCACCACATCTAATCCATTTTTTGCCATTTCTTGAGCTGACGGAACATTTGGCAAATGGGCGTGATGGTCGATAAAAGTTTCCACCTCTTTCAAAGGCATCAATCTATAATCTTTCTTAAATACATAATCTGCCCATCTATCAGAGTTTGCTACGGCCACACGAATTTTTTCTGTCATGATTCCGTCTTTCACAAACAACTGAAATCCATCAGGATAAGAATTAATTCCCGTTCCTATCACAACTTTGCTATTATTATTGGCATTATGCAACCTCCCATCCACAAAATTCCAAGTTGCGGCAGGTAAATTCACCGTAGGAGTATTCACCAAAATTACATTCCCTCCCGTATCTACCGAAAGGACTTTATTACTCGTTCCTGATGCCGCTGCCCCACTTGTCAATTTAGCTAAATTCAAGGTATTGTTTATCGTAACCTTGCCTGAATTTTTATTACTGATGTCATTCCCAGATTCATTCCAAGATGTACTTCCTTGGATATCAGGCACTTTTACATAAATAACCTTTCCATTGGCATCAACCGAAAGTACCTTATCAGTAGTGATTGAAGTAGCAGAATTACTATTGACTGAAGATAAATTCAATGAACCATTAATCGTTACTTTCCCTGTATTTGTATTGGCAATATCTGTACCCTCCGAATTCCAAACCGATGCCGTTTGCCCCACTATTGGAATAGATACTCCTACAGAATCCCTCACCAAAATCACCTGCCCATTCGCATCAACCGAAAGAACTTTACCAGACGAATTGGCGGCTTGGTTTGAGAGTTTCAGTTTGCTCAACACAATACCACTCAAATTATTATTAGAGCCACTCGTGACCAAATTCCCAGACTCAATCGACAAGCCATTTTTGATGGCAACCTTCCCTGAATTTTTATTCGACAAATCATTATTATTCAGCACCCATTGGCTATCCGATACTTGCTGAGAAGTACCCACCGAATCTTTCACCAAAACGACATTACCACTCTCATCCACCGTCAGAACTTTCCCGATTGACTTACCGACTGGCGAAGAAGCCTTCAATTTGTTGAAGACCAAACCACTCAAATTGGTCGCATTTCCATTCGTAACCAAAGTTCCAGCATCTAATGTCAAGCCATTTTTAACATAAACCCGACCAGAACTCGTACTCAACAAATCATTGTTTTTAGAAACCCAAGGATACTCCGGCAAATTCGTAATTCCTACGGAATCCTTCACCAAAATAATATTTCCACTCTCATCTACCGACAAAACCTTACCAAAAGCACCAGAAGTTTTCTTCAAATTCCCCAAAACAATTCCACTTGGATTGGTATTTGGACCATTTGTGACCAATGTTCCTGCATCTAAAGTCAAACCATTTTTGATATAAACCCGACCAGGATTTGTACTCAATAAATCATTATTTTTTAAAATCCAAGAAGAACTTTGTCCAGAACTAAGAGAAATTACTCCTACCGAATCTTTGACCAAAATGACATTTCCGCTATTATCTACCGACAATACCTTACCGTTAGAATTAGAAGCACTAGAAGATAGTTTCAATTTATTCAATACAATGCCACTCAAATTGGTCGCATTTCCATTCGTAACCAAAGTTCCAGCATCTAAAGTCAAACCATTTTTCACATAAATCCTTCCTGAATTAGTACTCAACAAATCATTGTTTTTAGAAACCCAAGGAGAACTTGTTATCCCGACCGAATCCTTCACCAAAATGATATTTCCACTTTCATCGACCGACAAAACCTTACCAAAAGCTTTTCCAGCCACAGAAGCCTTATTGAGTTTATTCAACACAATACCACTCAAATTGCTTGCAGTACCATTTGTGACAAATGTTCCCGCATCTAAAGTCAAACCATTTTTCACATAAATCCTTCCTGAATTGGTACTCAACAAATCATTGTTTTTTAAAACCCAAGTAGTTGATTGACCCGAAGAAGAAGTAATTCCCACCGAATCTCTCACGAGAATGATATTTCCTGCATTATCCACCGAAAGAACCTTTCCGTTCGGAGCAACCGCAGTGGCAGAAGATTTCAAAGCACCTAATTGAATCCCCCCGTTGATTAAAATTTTTGAGCCAGTATTATTCGACAATACATTAGAACTAAGACTCCAATAATTCGTTGTATTTGATACGGTAGAAGACGTTCCGATAGAATCTTTCACCAATACAATCATACCGTTGGCATCCAAACTCAGCACTTTTCCATTTGATTTTCCCGCATTTGAAGTAGATTTTAGATTTTTAAATCTCAAATTACTCACAATGACATCTCCCGCATTCGTATTTTGAATGGCACTGCCACTCAATCCCCAAAAACTTGTAGAGCCGCCTACCAAATTCACTGTTCCGACAGAATCACGTACCAAAATCACCTTCCCATTTTCATCTACCGATAATACTTTTTGATTCGGTTTTCCGGCAGTCGATTTACTAGTCAATTGCTTAAATTCAAGACCACTGATACCATTTTGTTTGCTATCTATGGAAAAAGTACTTCCAGGAGTTTTGGTATTGATACCTATTTTTGCATTTTCAAATTCGCCATAAATCAAAGGCACGGATTTCAAAGAGTTTTCGATATACAAACGATTGCTACCAGCTTCGGTGCTACCAGCTTTATATCCGATAAAAACATTCCCATCACCTTGAGCCATCAGACCCGCCTGATTACCTATCGCCACATTTTTCAATCCACTTTGCAAAGTTATCATTGTGTTTGCCCCAATAGCCACATTGTCGCTTCCACTTTTCACCGATGCCATTGATTGATACCCAATTGCGATATTATTTATTCCACTTCCAGCAGCATACAAAGCATACGAACCCAATGCGACGGAATTATAGCCTGCATTCTGAAAGCCTGCTTTATACCCAAAAAATGTATTTCCAAAACGATAATCAATCAATCCAGAACGTGCATTATTGACTTTCATGACCAAAGACGTGGTATCCAATGTTCCGATAAAATGAGTACTACTATTCAATCCTGCATTTCCATCCACATTCCAAGCAATTCCCTCCGTACTAGACGAGCGAAGATTTGAGTTCGCCAAATCAGCACTCAAGTTTTTCCATAAAACCCCATCGAAATAATAAAATCCAGCTTTAAAATCAGTTTGATAAACCAACAAACCAACCGCAGGGGAATCAATTCCTAAGCGTTGAGCTAGCGACATTCGAGGTGTTAAAAAACCTTTGGATAAAGAGAAAACATCTAAAACAGCAGATTTGTCAGGAGTTTTAGTGCCAATTCCTACGTTTTCATTTTGAGCGAATAATTGATTGCAGTTTGTTAGCAACAACAATAAGAAAGCACCGACTCTAAGTCGGAGATTCGCTAATGGTATAATTTTTAACATTTTAAATACATTGATTTTCATAAAAATGCAGTTTTCAGGCTAAACAGTAAGTCGTTTTCATTAAAACACATTACTGCAAATAGTATGCCAAAGCCAAAAATCCGAGTAGGAAAGTAATTAAATCTTATTAATGGGTGTCATTGTTATATTCATCACATTTATAGTCAAACTAAAAAGCCAAAAGCGTTAAGCGAATGAAAACGACTTTATTTAGAATTAATTTTATCCAAACGAATTATTTACAATTAATTCTAAAAATATTCATATATAGAAATATTATTTTGAGAAAATACAATAGTACCGAACAATATTACAAAGGAATAATATTTAAAATTTGGGAGAAATAAATAAAAAAATTACTTTTGTGAAACAGAGCTTTCTGAAAATTTGTTTCTCATTTTTTGTTATTGAAGAAATACTAAGCATAATTAAGAAATATAAAGATGAAAAAAATTGCAGTTTTTACATCAGGTGGAGATGCCCCGGGTATGAATGCCTGTATTCGTGCAGTCGTTAGAGGAGCTATTTATCATGGTTTGGAAGTATATGGTATCAGGAGAGGGTATAATGGGATGATTGCCGGAGATATTATTCCGATGAATTCTCAATCGGTCAGCAACATTGTTCAACGTGGTGGAACAATGCTGAAATCCGCAAGAAGCAAAGAGTTCATGACACCTGAAGGAAGGAAAAAAGCTTATGAAAATTTGATGAATGCCGGTATCGAAGGTTTGGTGGCAATTGGTGGGAATGGGACTTTTACAGGTGCTGAGATTTTTTACAACGAATATGAAATCCCAACAGTCGGTTGTCCAGGAACTATCGACAACGATTTGTATGGCACGGATTACACCATTGGATTTGATACAGCCGTGAATACTGCTTTAGAAGCCATTGATAAAATCAGGGATACAGCAGATTCGCACGACCGTGTTTTTTTTATTGAAGTAATGGGCAGGGATTCTGGCTATATTGCGATTCAATCGGGTATCGGTGGCGGAGCAGAAATTGTAATGGTGCCAGAAACACATACCCCTTTGAAAAAAGTCGTCAGTACACTAAAAGATGGCTGGAATCGTTCAAAGTCTTCTTCTATTGTGGTTGTGGCTGAAGGTGATGAGGAAGGACATGCCAGCGATATTGCCGAAAAAATCAAAAATCAGGTAGCAGATAAATTGGATATTCGAGTAAC
>CAYUFZ010000143.1:5773-7171 GCA_964444025.1 uncultured Emticicia sp. | reverse complement strand
ATCCAACTGCTAAGAGGAAGTACGTCTAAATTTGCTTTCATTAGTCAATAAAAAAGAGCGATATTCATTCGCTTTTATAAAAAATCAAAAAATACTCTTCAAATTTTGGTATATTTGCAAGGTTAAATTTATCGAAAAAACGAATCATTTGTACGTTTTTCATCATATTTTTTTTAAACATCAACAAAACTTCTCATCACATTTAAAAATGGAATCTATTTCATCAGAAAAATTACTTAGTTTTGAAGACACCTCCGTTGCCTTTGCTCACCAATCTGATGCACAACTTCGTAAAACATATCTCATCTTTTCGATGATGAACCGAAATTGGCTCGTAAAGATAGGAACTTTTTTTATAAAATTAACACTAAAATTGGGTTTACCCGTAAAGTTTATTATAAAAAAGACTTTATTTAGCCAATTTTGCGGTGGAAATACCATAGAAAATTGCCAAAAAACAATAGAAAATTTGGCAAACAATCATATCGGAACAATATTGGACTATTCCGTTGAGGGAGAAGATGACGAAAATGATTTTGAAATCACTTGTTCTGAAATCCAAAAAACAATTCTCAAAGCGGCTCAAAGTGCTGAATCTATCCCTTTTTCTGTTTTCAAAGTTTCGGGTATCGCTTCGGTTGAATTGCTTGAAAAAGTTCAAGAGTTTCCAGAAGATTTGGAAGGCTTTGAGATGGAGGCATTTGACCGTGTTAAAAATAGAATTAAGCTTTTATGTCAATTGGCTTCCGAGAATAATGTACGTATTTTCTTTGATGCAGAAGAATCTTGGATTCAAGACATTATCGACCAATTATGCTATGATATGATGGAGATGTATAATAGAAATGGCCAAACCATCGTTTATAATACCTATCAAATGTATCGTTGGGAGAGCCTTGCTAATTTTCAAAAAATTTGTGAGCTGGCAAAGCTAAAGGGTTTTTTGGTAGGGGCAAAATTAGTGCGTGGGGCATATATTGAAAAAGAAAGAAGAAGAGCTGCCGAATTGGAATATAAAAGCCCAATACACGTAAGCAAACAAGATACCGATACGGATTTTGACGAGGCAATACGCTTTTCTTTAAGTAATTTGGATGTTGTGTCGATTTGTTTGGGTACTCATAACGAAAATAGCTCCTTGCTTTGTGTTGATATCATGAAAGAGAAGGGGATTCTGCCAAGTGATAAACGGGTTTGGTTTGCTCAATTATTGGGAATGAGTGATAATATTTCTTATAACTTGGCTCATTCGGGCTATAATGTAGCCAAATATGTGCCTTATGGGCCGATTGAGGCTGTGATGCCTTATCTATTTAGGCGTGCTGAAGAAAATTCATCCATTGCGGGGCAAAGTAGCCGGGAATTTTTATTGGTCAGGAAAGAAAGATTAAGAAGAGC
>CAYUFZ010000143.1:0-5763 GCA_964444025.1 uncultured Emticicia sp. | reverse complement strand
AATAATTAAACCGAAATATAATAATGAAACCTCCTTATATCTATTTTTCATTTGCTTTTTTATTAATTTTAATCGACCAGGCAATCAAACTTTGGATGCACTTTGATGTGTTGCCGAATCATTTTGGTGAAATAGACTTGATTCCGGGTGTTTTTAAATTGCATTATGTTTTAAATCTTGGGATGGCATTCGGCATCGAACTGGGTGGGGAGTTTGGTAAATTATCGCTTACTACTTTCAGAATAATTGCTATGTTTGGTATCGGCTGGTATATTGTCGATTTATATCACAAAAAAATGCCTACTGGCTTGATTTGGTCTGTTTCTGCGATATTAGCCGGTGCTGTAGGAAATTTGATTGATTCGATTTTTTATGGTGTTTGGCTGGATAATGCCCCTAATGGAGTAAAAACACCTTGGTTTTATGGTCAGGTTGTGGATATGTTTTATATAAATGCTCTGGAAGGCAATTATCCTGATTGGATTCCTTTTGTGGGGGGAGAGGAAATATCAACTTATATATTTAACTTTGCTGATGCGTGTATCTTTTGTGGGGTTATAAGTATATTAATTTTTCAGAAAATTTTTTTTGAAAAACAGCTTAATCATAAGTCTTTAGTTATCGATAATAAATCCCTTTTAGATGAAGAAAAATATGACAATGGAAATTAAAAACAAATCGCCTTATATTTATTTGTTTTTCGCTTTGACTTTGATTATCCTCGACCAAGGAATTAAACTATGGATGTTTTTTGAGGTAGTTCCGAATCATTTTGGAGAAATTGATTTAATTCCTAGTATATTTAAGCTACATTACATCGAAAATCGTGGGATGGCATTTGGAATGGAACTCGGCGGAGAATATGGCAAGTTATTTCTAACGGTTTTTCGTTTGTGTGCGATGGGGGGGATTATCTGGTATTTACTCCGATTGGTAAAAAAAAATGTTCATTCTGGGTTTTTATGGTCTGTTTCTGCGATATTGGGAGGGGCTATCGGAAATTTGATTGATTCGATTTTTTATGGGGTATATCTGAAAAACGCACCGATTGGTGTGCCTTCTCCTTGGTTTCATGGACAAGTAATCGATATGTTTTATGCGTATGGATTGGAAGGATTGCGTTGGCCGGCTTGGTTTCCGCTGAATGGTGGGGAATATCTGCAAATACCGATTTTTAATTTTGCCGATGCTTGTATCTTTGTGGGGGTTGTCAGTATTTTAGTTTTTCAAAATACTTTTTTTGGAATTGACAATCAAGAATCTTCGGATACAGCGATTTTAAATCCAATCGAACAACCTGTTGGGGTGGAGGATTCATTGCATAATTTACCTGAAATTGATAATTAAACTATAATAACAATGTCGCTATCGAATCAAAATTACAAATGGACAATTATTCTGCTTTTTTTGGGTTTAGTTGTTGTGCCGTTTCAGTTGCCTTCTCCTTCGCTAAAAATGGGGGCTTCTGTTGTTTTTGGGGGAGCTTGTATTTTTTTTGAATTTCTATCTTTAAAAAGTCTAAAAGCAGGAGAAGATAATCTGAAAGCAAAATCCTTGCAAACCATTCTGTTGATAGTACTGACTGGGATTTTATTGGTTCTAAATTTGTTCATCTGATGAAAAAAATAGCCTTTTTATTACTTCTTGCCCAAGGGCTTTGGGCACAATCATCGGGGGTATTACAAAGTACCAAAGATGCTTTGACATTGGGTAAACTGAAAATCGGGCAACATAATTCTATGATGTTGTATGGTTTTGATAATCGGACTTCCGAAGTAATAGGGGATTATTATTATGATACTGAATGGGCATTGGCAACTGTAAAATTTTATCCCAAAACTATCTTAACGCCCAAAGGGACTGTTCGGTTGGACTCTGTTTCGGATGTATTGGTAAGGATTATTTTACAGGGGAATGATGTTGAATTTGCTACTGCTGACGGCATTAAAGTATTGCCAGGGGCGATGTTGCAAAAAATAAAATTCCAACACGATGTCTTTCTCAATAGTGCGGATTTTATTGATAAAGATTCTAAAATTAAACCAACTTTTCTGAGAGTTGTTTATGATGGAAAAATCAAACTTTATGAATATAATAAAATAGCTGTTCAAAAACCTGATTATGTAGAGGCTTTGAGTGTGGGTAGCCGTGATACCAAGATACTCAAAGAAAAAGTATATTATATTGTCAAAGACAATTCAAAAAATATCGAAAAAATAGCACTTAATCGAAAAAATATCTTAGAATTAATGGAAGACAAACGGACGGATATTCAAAAATATTTGTCGATGCACGAAATTTCATTTAAAAATCCAAAAGAAGTAGCAGAGTTGATGGCTTTTTATGAACAGAAATAATAAAAAAAGCGAGTTTTAACTCGCTTTTTTTATTGCTTGTCGGCAAAAGGAATAATTAATTTTTCTCCCCTTGTCGCTATATTTTTAGTTTTTTTGTTGGCTTGCATGATAAGTTCCTGCGAAACGTCATATTTATTGCTCACGACACGGATAATATCTCCCGGTCCAACCGTATGAATGGCTTTGACTTTAATTTTTAATTTTGTAACACCCACCTTGATTCCGTTTTCGTTTACTTGTGAATTCATTGATTTCAGTGTTTCTTTTTTGATATTATAACGATTGGCTATACCAAAGAAAGTTTCGCCTTCTCCCACAGTATGGGTATAAATTTCGCCATCTTCCGAATGCGAGAGGCCGTTATTGGTATCTGTTTTTGGTGATTCCTTCTCTGTTTTGTCGCCAGAATTATTCTCAACTTTCGGGATAGTGACAGTAGGCACTTCTTCCGTTGGGCTTGTATTATTGGAAACATCTTCCTCTTCTGACATTTTTTTGATGGCATTTGCGACAGTATCTGCCGGAGCAGTAGTAAGCTCGTCGTTCGATGGGGTATCATCGGCCATATATTTCCATCCAATATAAAGTAAAGCACAAATGACCCCGATTAACACTAAAAGCACTGCCATAGGCAAATTTCTATTTGCCTCTTTCGGACGTTCATTGCGATTTTCCGGTATTTCTCTATCTTCGAACTGCATGTGTGTTTTGAGTTGGTATTAAAATTATTAAAATTATCTCTTTAGGTAAACGCTGTTTCTTTTAAAAAATTATTATTTTTCTTGAAGTTCGAGATTCATTTCATCTACCAAATTTCTTAGGCTTTCTCGATAATCTCTAAGTTTGATGGCAATTTTATCATCGTTCATTCCCAGCATTTGAGCTGCTAACAAACCTGCATTTTTAGCACCATTGAGCGAAACCGTTGCCACAGGAATACCTGCGGGCATTTGTAAAATCGAAAGAACAGAATCCCAGCCATCAATAGAATTACTGGATTTAATCGGAACTCCTATCACGGGTAAGGTCGTACTTGAGGCAATCATTCCTGGCAAATGTGCAGCTCCACCCGCCCCTGCAATAATTATTTTTAAGCCCCTTTTCCTTGCAGAATGAGCATATTCTATCATTTTATTGGGAGTTCGATGGGCAGAAACTACCTCTTTTTCATAAGGAATTCCCAATAATTCGAGCATTTCTACTGCACCCGACATGATTTTCCAATCCGAAAGACTTCCCATTATTATTCCAACCATTGTATTATTGATTTTATCGATAAAAATGAAATTTGTTATGCTTTTACTTTGAGTTTATTTTTTACAAAAATGACTTTTTCTTTTAATTTTTCAAAATTTTGGTCAATAATTGTTATATGACCCATTTTACGAAATGGTTTGGTTGTTTTTTTGCCGTAAAGAAAGGGATGAACCCCCTCAATCCGAAGAATATCCTCCATTCCCTCGTAAATGGCATCACCCGAATACGAATCTTCTCCTAATAAATTGACCATCGCTGCCGCAGAATGTGCATGGGTACTTCCCAATGGCAAATCGAAAATTGCCCTCAGGTGTTGCTCATATTGAGAAACATCATTCGCCCGCAATGTCTGATGCCCAGAATTATGTGGGCGAGGGGCAACCTCATTGATAAGAATTTCTCCATTTTTCTCCAAAAACATTTCTACCGCCAATAGCCCGACAATCCCAAAGGCTTCAGCTGTTTGAATAGCAATTTTTTCGGCTTTTTGGGCAATTTCTTCTGTAATTGCTGCTGGAGCAAATAAATATTCGACCAAATTGGCTTCTGGATGAAATACCATTTCGACTACTGGAAAGGTTTTAACTTCCCCCGATGGATTTCTTGCGACTATGACGGCTAATTCTTTCTCAAAATCCACCAATTTTTCTAATACACCAGGAGAATCAAATCCTTTTGATAGGTCGTTTTCATTTCTTATGACTTGTACGCCTTTCCCATCATATCCTCCTTGCCCTAATTTGTGTACGGCTGGTAAAAAAGATTTATGTTCAGATAGTTCTGCCAGATTTTTCGTAAGAATAAAGTCTGCTGTTGGTAATTGATGTTGTTTGAAAAATTGCTTTTGCAGTCTTTTATCTTTAATAATTCGCAAAATTGAAGGTTGAGGATAGACTATTTTGCCTTGTTGTGCCAAGTATTCCAAAGCGTCGATATTGACATTTTCAATTTCGATGGTGATAATATCACAATCTTGTGCAAATTCCAAAACAGTCTGATAGTCGTTCAATGAGCCAATCACAAATTCATGGGCAATAAACTTACAAGGGGCAGAAGAGTCTGGGTCGAGCGATTTGATAGTAAAATCAAAATCAATGCCTGCCTGAATCAGCATTCTTCCGAGTTGTCCTCCTCCTAATATTCCTAATTTTTTTGTATTATCAAAAATCACTGTATATTATTTTTTGCAAAGATACGGAGCTTTGAATTAAATCCAACCTTAATGTGAATGGTTTGGGTTGAATTTTTCGCCACAATGTGGGCAGGTGATTTTTGTTTGCGTGTTTTGATTTTTTCGGATGTGTTCGGCAAATCCCGATGCCAAAATCCCCGTGGGCAATGCAAATAATGCCACCCCCGCAATTGCTAATAATCCTCCGATAAATCTTCCCATAGGAGTAATGGGGTACATATCGCCATATCCGACAGTAGTCATGGCATTTACTCCCCACCACATGGCTTTGGGAATACTTGTAAATTTATTAGGTTGAAATTCATGCTCCAAATAATATACTGTACTTGAAGAGATAATCAGAACAAAAAAGATAAATACAAAACTCAATATTAGTTCTTCTCTTTTTTCATTGACTACATTTTGAATTACCTTGAGGGCATGGAAATATTTACTTACCCGAAAAAGCCTAAGCATTCGGAGCAAACGCAAAATTCTAATAAAACTTAAATCTGGAAGGAAGAAAAAAACATAAAATGGAAGAATAGACAGGAAATCTACTAATCCCCAAAATGAAAAAGCAAATTTTAATCTACCCGTAAATGGGCGAGAGAAGGCATTGTTTTCGACACAAGACCATAATCTAAGGAGATATTCTAAGCTAAAAACAACCACAGAAAAAACTTCAAAATCGAATAATAATCGATGAAATCTTGCCTGAATACTTGGGACAGTATTGATAATAATGGCGATGGCATTGAGTGTAATGACTATCGTCAAAAAAATATTCACCCAAAAACTTAAGCCAGTTCTGTGCCTCCATGTAATTTCGAGGCTGTTATGCACTTGTTTGCGAAGCGAATTTCCTTTCATCTGCCAATATGACTTTGATGATACATTACCCCAAATAAATACTTATTTGGGGTAATGTTTTGAATTATTTTGCCGGAGCAGCCGGACTAGGAGTATTTGCTGGAG
>CAYUFZ010000142.1:3770-7179 GCA_964444025.1 uncultured Emticicia sp. | reverse complement strand
GATTGAACAAACGTTCGATTTTCCTACCGAAGAGTTTAAAGTCATTGATAATGAACTTTATTTCCACGATATACCGATGATGGATGTCATTCAACAGTACGGTACCCCGTTGAAGATATCCTACCTTCCAAAGATTTCCCATCAAATCCAAAAGGCCAAAAAGATCTTCGCAGTGGCCATGGCGAAGTCGCTGTATGATGGAAAATACAACTATTGCTATTGTACCAAATCCAGTCGCCTAAATTGACATATTCCGCTTGGTCATTGATTGCCCTACGAACCATCGTATGTCGATGTCCAAAAATATAATAATCGTGGTGAGTCGTTTGTTCGATTTCTTTGGAATAGAGAAACAAATGTTCTTTGTCTTCGCCTAAAAATTCGGCAGAAACTCTCTTTTTTTTCCAGCTATTTTTAGTCCAAAGCAAGCCCAACAACATTCCTAAATTAGGATTTAATATTCTTCCAAATAAAAATCTTGGCAATTTTCCTTCAAAAATTACTTTCAAAAGCTTATAGCCAAAATCGTCCGCTCCAAGACCATCGCCGTGTCCTACCAAAAAGCGAGTATTATTAAAAACGAATGTCTCTGGGCGACGAATGGTTTTGATATTCAGTTCTTTTTTGAAATAATCTTTCATCCACATATCCCGATTTCCTAAAAAAACGATAATTTCGATACCAGCATCACTTAATTCAGCTAATTTCCCTAAAAAACGAACAAAACCCTTCGGGACTACATAACGATACTCAAACCAAAAATCAAACAAATCCCCGACTAAAAAAATAACTTCTGCATCGGTACGAACAATATCAAGCCACCGATTCAATCTTCGTTCCCTTTCATGGCTTTGTTCGAGGTCAGGGGCACCTAAATGAAAATCAGAGGCAAAATATATTTTTTTCCCAAGTGGTAATATTCGATTCATTGGATGAACTTTTTAAAAATTTTGCGAATCAAACGAAATTTTATGAATAATTCGTAAAAAAACGAACAAAATATCAGCAAAACGCTATTTTCTATACAGTTCTATCGCTATTTTTGAAATATTACGAAATTTTGATTTTTATTGAAGTTTTTGTTTTATTATATTTACGTCAGAATATTCAAGTCAATTTTAAATTAACTATAATTCCTCAATGAAACGAGTATTAATTGCCGAAGACAGCTCTGTAATTCAGAACTTAGCAAAGAAAATTTTGGAATTTCAAAATTTTGAAATTACAGCCGTAAAAAATGGTGAACAAGTAATGCAATTGCTCGACAAAGAAGATTTCGACATTTTGTTGTTGGACATCAATATGCCAATTATGGATGGGATGGAATGTGTGAAGGCGATTCGTGCGTTGGCAGACAAAAACAAGGCTAATTTGCCGGTGGTTGCCATCACAGGAAATGCTAAAAATTATTCTGAATCGGATTTCAAAGATGCCGGATTCAATGATGCTCTTATGAAACCACTTAATTTTGATAGATTGGTGGATGTCGTGAAAGCTTTAACAGAATAGATTTTATTTTTGTGAATGGGTACTCTCCCATTCACATTATGTTTTATCCCATGCAAATCACTTTCCTAGGTACCGGCACTTCTACGGGTGTTCCAATACTAACTTGTCGCTGTGAAGTTTGTAATTCCTTGGATTTCAGGGATAAACGCTTGCGTGTATCTATCTGGATAGAAACAAATAATAAAAACTTTATCATCGATACGGGTCCTGATTTCAGACAACAAGCCTTGCGTGAGCGTATCCCTTCGGTAGATGGTGTCATTTATACACACGAACACAAAGACCATACTGCTGGATTAGATGATTTGCGTCCATTCAATTATCTGCAAGGGGTAAAACATCTCGATTTATACGCCCGAAAACAAGTTGCCGAGCAATTGAAACGTGAATTTTCTTATGTTTTTTCGGAACATAAATACCCAGGGATTCCGCTAATCAATTTGAATTTGATAGAAAACAAACCATTTCTGGTTGCTGGATGTGAATTTCTGCCAATAGAGGTTCTGCATCATCAATTACCCGTTTTTGGCTACCGAATCAAAGATTTTACTTATATTACAGATGCCAATTATATTGACAAAGAAGAATTGGACAAAGTATATGGAACAAAAGTATTGGTTTTAGGGGCATTGCAACGAGAACCACACCTTTCGCATTTTACGTTTAAAGAGGCAGTGGAACTCGCCAAAAAAATTGGAGCAGAAATGACTTATCTAACGCACATCAGTCATAAATTAGGGCTGCATCAAGAGGTGGAGAAAGAATTACCCCCTAATATTCGTTTGGCTTATGATGGCTTGAAAATAATTGTTTAGAGTCTGGCATCTCTCGATGAATTTGCTTTATTTTACATACGATAAGTACGATACACCTGACCGATTTTGACAACTCGTGAACTCCCCCCAAAATACTATTTGGAATACTTCAATTTTGTATTGAAGTTTGTACAAGATAAATACAAACCGATTTTACAAGAGTCTGAATGGCGTTTTCTTCGAAAATATTATTGTTTGGAAGAAGATGCACAGTGTTTGTTTATACGCTTTTCAAACCGAACTGGTCTTTTTTTTAGGGTGAATAAATTAAAATACAGCGAAATAAACTCCATTCCGAATGCCCTAGAGGATTTGAAAAAAAGAAGTTTTATCGAAAGTATTTCCGACAAACACACCACCTTCGGGAAGGAAATTTTATCGATTTTCAATACCAAAGAGTTGCTTGGAATTGCTGAAAAAATACCCAATGTGGCACTTTCTGTCTATAAAAAATTAAAAAAAGATGCCTTAATAGTACAACTGCTGGAAAACCATGGAATTGAAGTTTTAATCCAACAGATACTTGAAAACGAGCCTGTTGTGAAGGTAAATTTTGAATTTGAAGTAAGTTTTATCAAGTTTCTATTTTTCGGCAATCGCTATATGGATATGAGCGAATTTGTTCTTCGAGATATGGGTTTGATGCAATACGAACATCATGACGACGACAAACTCATCGCCAGATTTAACACCCGTAAAGAAGCCGAAGAAAAATGGATGCTTACCGACCAAAATGAATTATTCAAGGAGTTGCAAGAAAAATCAAGCCCCATGGAGATATATGATTGGTTTATGAACTTCGCTGCTACCACAGACGGCCTCAGTGATTTGGTTCGAAGTTCTTACGAAAGATTGGTTCTAAAAGTAGCGGCTTATCTGGAAAAAAACAAATGTTTCGACGAGGCTTTGAAGGTGTATCAATTAACCAAACAAGTACCCTCCCAAGAGAGACAAGTACGAATTTTACAAAAAACAAACTTTTTGGAAGAAGCCCAAAGCCTTTGTTCGGTCATGCTCCACAATCCACAAAATGCAGACGAAAAATTCTTTGCACTTGAGGTAGGAAAATTTACACCCGAAGAAGC
>CAYUFZ010000142.1:3468-3760 GCA_964444025.1 uncultured Emticicia sp. | reverse complement strand
ATAAACAAACTCCATTCTAAAAATAAAATCAACAAAAGTACGACTTCATGGCTTTTGCAATCGGAAAGCATCTCCATTCCAAAAGATTTTCAGTATCAAGTAGAACTTGGTGTAGCCGATTTTTATCAGCAACAAGGCAAGGAAGCATTTTTTTCGGAAAACTTTCTTTGGCGAGCTATTTTTGGACTAGTTTTTTGGGAGATAATTTTTGACCCCAACTTAGTTTCATTTCACCACCCCTTCCAGCGTCGCCCTTCCGACCTATATTTACCAGATTTTTATAGCAAACGAC
>CAYUFZ010000142.1:0-3458 GCA_964444025.1 uncultured Emticicia sp. | reverse complement strand
TTGGCACATCTTGCTAAATTTGAAGAAAAGCAACAATTATTGAGATATTTGGGAGAGGTTTTCGAGAAAAAAAATGGCATAGCCAATCCATTTATTATTTGGGAAGAAAGTATTTGGGCAATGACACGCAAAGCCGTTGAATTTATCCCGATTGAAATTTTACGTGAAATATTACACGAAATGAGTAAAAATATTGTCGAAAACCTAAGGGGATTTCCAGATTTATTTGTTTGGGATACGACAGAATATTGTTTTATAGAAGTGAAATCACCCAGCGATACCCTTTCCAACCAACAATTATTTTGGTTGCAATATTTCCAAGAAAAAGGCATAGCCTCTAAAGTTATTCGAGTAGAATGGATTGACTCTACCGACTAAACTTCACACCCTTGCTTTTTTTCTCGAAAAATATAAGAATCGACAGACCAGTGCAAAAAATCCCCAACGGATATAATCCACAATAAAACCACCAGTAAAAGTCAGTACAAAGAAATACAAAAACGCATAAGCGATAAACTCCGTCGCAAATCCCGTAGGACTTTTCATTTCCCGATAAACCAGCACCATCATATAGACAAAAAACACCAGAAATATCAGAAACCCAATGACCCCAAACGAATGAAAAGGCTCTAAAATCGGAACATCCACATACAATTTGTGGTATCCATTCCCGAATAAAATTGCCAAAATATTTCCATCTTTCCAATGGTCTTCGAGAGTAGTCTGGATAACAGCCAAATTATCCAATCGAGAAGCAGCAGACATATCTACCCGTTGCGTAAAAACCACCTTTTTGTTAGAGCTTTGAAACAAAGAAGGCAAGAACGTTTCTGCCAATACTTCGATTCTTTTGGTATTTGCAGTTACGACGTTTGTTATTTCACCTATATGTTTGACATAAAAATCATACATTTTATAGAGAATTCCCAAGAAAAATACCCAGAAAATAGGACTAAGAAACAACCTCCTGAGAAAAAGGATAATTTTAACGAAAGTAATATTGAAATACCCGTACAGAAATAAAAAGATGAAAAAAGTTAGAACCGTTGCCATCGACTGAGTCAATACCAATACAGCCAATTGCAGCACGATATTGCCAATATTTATCAATTGTAGCACAATTCCCTTAACCCTTCTGAGGTAGAAAATAGAAGCCACCAGCCCTAAATAAGCGACTTTTGCATAAATATGCGGATTACCGACAGATTCTGTTTCGGAATTGCCAAAATTAATACTCGCACGAGAACCCAAAACATATCCTGGATTTCGGAGGAGATAAATAACAAACAAAAAACTTCCGAGACCAGTGATGATTATTGCCGTTTCGACAAAATACTTATTCAAGCTTTCATAGCTGATGGTCGTTAGGTAAAAATACAAAAAAGCAATGATACCCATCACCGCAATTTCATAAAAAGTATTCGTAAACCAGCCTCTGTTCGGAGCATAGACCAATAAATACAAAAAGCACATCAGCAAAAACAAACCCGCTAAAAAATAAGCCACCACATTGGGTTTATATATTTTTTTGATGGGTAAAAAAGGAAAAATTGCCAGCATGGGTCCTAAAGTAAGAGCCATCGTAAAAACCGAACTACCCTTTGCCAAACCAATCCCATCTCTCAAATAATAAATGAGTGAACCAGCAAATACAAACATTCCCAAGGCAAAAACCTGTAAAAATGGTCGGTATTTGTTTAAAAAATAGTCGATAATTTGAAACATTTGCTTTTATTTTTGTCACAAAGATAACAAAATATCACGGAATGGCAGATACTCCGTTTAAAAATCAATCCATAAAAAAAGGTTTAGGCCCAAGCCCAAACCCCTGATTGAATTATTTTCTATCTCTTTGCCACGTATTTTTTTTAGGCTGCGAGGCATTTCGTACCTCATTCAAATACTCTGGATTATATTTTTTTGTTGCCAAAAGCCTATCCGCTAAATCTGGTCGATTCAATTGAGTCAAACGGTTGCGAATCCAAGAGCGAAATTCGGGTTTATACCAAAAGAAGAATCGATTTTGAGCCAGCTTTTCCTCCTTTGATTTTGCCGTTTTGATGGGTTGAAGCGTATAAGGATGCACACCAGTATAATAAATGACCTCAGCGACAGTCATGGGTGTAGGCGTAAAATCCTGCACTTGTTCCAACTGAAAGCCTAAATCTTTGGTTTCGGCAGCCAAATTTGCCATATCAACCTCCTCACACCCAGGGTGGGAAGAAATAAAATACGGCACGAGCGGCTGTTTCAAGCCGTGTTTTTCCTGAATTTTATCGTATTTTTCCTTAAATTTTCTAAAATACTTAAACGACGGTTTTCGCATCACTTTCAAAGTTTCGTCGGAAGTATGCTCAGGAGCGACCTTCAAACGACCAGAAACATGCCTCGTAACCAATTGTTCCATGTACTCGTCATGATTTCCATCTTGGTTATTTTTATTAAAATCATCCACCAACAAGTCATATCGAACACCCGAACCAACAAAAGCCTTTTTTACTTTCGGGTGAGCATCTACCTGTCGATAAATCGACGTGAGGGGTTTGTGTGACGTATCTAAATTGGAACAAATCACTGGATGAATACAACTTGGACTTTGGCAACGATTACAAATTTCTTCATCTTTTCCTTTCATCTGATACATATTGGCAGAAGGACCACCTAAATCTGAAATATAGCCTTTAAACTCAGGATGATTCACCAATTCCTCAACCTCTTTCATGATAGATTTTTCGGAACGAGAAGCGATAAATTTGCCTTGATGAGCAGAAATTGTACAAAAACTACAACCTCCGAAACAACCTCGGTGCATATTGATTGAAAACTTAATCATCTCATACGCCGGAATTGCCCCTCTATTTTTATACTTGGGATGAGGCAAACGAGTATAAGGGAGGTCAAACGAGCGATCCATTTCTTGTTCGGACATTGTCTTAAAAGGAGGATTTATCACCAAAACCTGATTGCCTACCCGCTGAACGATTCTATTTGCCTGCCATTTATTCGACTCCACCTCGACAATTTTGAAATTGGCAGCATATTTTAATTTATCTTTCAGACAAACCTCATGGCTTGCCAACTCGACCGTATTCCAATTTTTATAGGTAGGAACTTCCGAATGATTATCATGCAAATAAGCAATTTGATTAATATCCTTGATTTGCTGAAAGGGTACACCAGATTTAAGCAAACGCAATAATTCACGCAAAGGCTGCTCTCCCATGCCATAAACCAACATATCGGCTTGCGAATCCACCAAAATACTGGGCATTAATTTATCCTGCCAATAATCGTAGTGAGTCACTCGCCTCAAACTCGCCTCTATGCCACCTATTAAAACTGGCACATCGGGATACAATTGTTTTAATATTTTAGAGTAAACGCTTGTTGCATAATCGGGTCTAAAACCAGCTTCTCCACCTGGAGTATAAGAGTCATTCGAGCGTAAACGCCTATTG
>CAYUFZ010000141.1:2511-7188 GCA_964444025.1 uncultured Emticicia sp. | reverse complement strand
CCCTTATTCAAAGACATTTGTAAGGAAAGCATGGCGAATTGTCATGCTTTTTTTATTCATTCAATCTCTCAATGGAAAAATTCAACGAAACTGTTCATTTTCTTCGCTCTCAGATTGGCGATTTTTCGCCTGAAGTAGGCATTATTTTGGGTACGGGATTGGGGAAATTGGCTGAAGAAATCAATGTTTCTTTTATCATAAATTATGACCAAATTCCGAATTTTCCGGTTTCTACTGTGGAGTCTCATTCGGGAAAATTAATCTTCGGAGAGTATAGAGGTAAAAAAGTGGTTTGTATGCAAGGGCGTTTTCATTTTTATGAAGGATATTCCATGAAACAAGTTACTTTTCCTATCCAAATCATGAAATTATTAGGAATCAAGTATTTATTTATTTCTAATGCTTCTGGTGGGTTGAGTCCAGCTTTTAAAGAAGGAGATTTGATGGTGATTCATGACCATATTTCTTTATTTTTACCCGAAAACCCACTCACCGGCAAGTGCTTATTTGGGGAGAGATTCCCAGACATGAGCGAGCCTTATGATTTTAAACTTATTTCCGAGGCAAAACTAATCGCTTCTGAATATGGTATAAATACTTTGCATGAGGGGGTTTATGTGAGTGTGACAGGCCCTAATTTGGAAACAAGGGCAGAGTACAAAATGCTCAGATTGTTGGGGGCTGATGCTGTTGGAATGAGTACCGTTCCCGAAGTGATTGTGGCGAGGCAGTTGGAGATTCAAGTATTTGGAATATCTGTGATTACGGATTTGTGTATTCCAGAAACTTTGAAAAAAGCAAAGCTAGAGAATATTTTGGCAAATGCAGCCAAAGCAGAGCCAGATTTATCGCTGATTATTAGTGAATTAATTGCCCGACTATAAAAAGCATTGTCGGGTAATGCCAAAACATTACCCGACAAATATTTAGGCAAATTTTAGTTTTTTCATATATTCCGCATCTGCCTTAACGGCATCAAGACGGCTGGTACCATCAAATCTTTCTTGTTCGACAATGAAATAATTGACTCCATTGGCATGGGCTACGTTCAATAATTTCGCAAAATCAATTCGTCCTGTCCCTAAAATAGTTGAAGCACCTACGGGCCAAAAAGCGTCGCTCGGTTTTTCTTTAGATTCGATTTCTTTTAATTTCTCTTCTTTATACAAATCTTTTACATGGCATAGTTTGAATCTGTTTTGATATTTTTCAAGCCATGTGTCAGGGTTTTCACCCGCTTTGACAATCCAATATAAGTCTAATTCAAAATCAACGATTTCGGGGTTGGTCCCTTCTAAAAGAATTTGTTCTGGGCATGTTCCATCGGCAAACTTCTTAAATTCAAAATGGTGGTTATGATAGCCCGCTTTTAGTCCGGCTTTGGCACAAATTTCGCCCTGTCTGTTTAATCCTTCCGCTGCTTTTTTCCATTCCTCTTGTGTTTGTAAACTTCCTAAAAATGGATTGATTAAATATTTCATACCAATACTTGCGGCATCATCTACCAACTTTTTGAACTCGTCTTCGGTTTCTTTTTTCATCGTGAAGTCGGGATTACAATGGGTGCTATGGATTGTCATGCCCAAATCATTGATATATGACTTAAAATCTTTTGCCGACATTCCCCAAAATATACCTTTGTCGCTTTGGAAACTTTCCACGTGTTTATATCCATAAGATGCCAAAGATTTTAGGACAGCTTTGGGGTCTAAAATCATATCTTCTTTTACCGTCCAAAGTTGCAAACCAAACTCTTTGATTGAGGACTCTGATAATCCAGATTGTATTCCAGTGGAGTCTGCACTTTTTTCTTCGGTTTTTGAGGTCGGCGTACAAGACCATAGCTCACTTGCTATTAATGGCGTTGCTGCCAAAACGCTTGTCTGACGTAGGAAATTTCTACGATTCAATTTCATGTTTTTATATGTTAGAGGGTTTGATGAAAGGAAATATTCATACCTATAAATATTTCTCTGAAATTGCCCTCAATTTACGTTCTTTTTTTCTTATTTTGTAAAAATTTTGTTCAAATTATTTTTTATAATGTATCCTAAAATTTATTTACATTCGGGAAAAGAAATTGCCGTTAAGCGTATGCACCCTTGGATTTTTTCAGGTGCGATTGCGAAGTCTGATACGGGTATTGCAGATGGAACTGTGGTGGAAGTTTTTGATAAAAAAAATCATTACTTGGCAACTGGTCATTTCTATAATGGCAGTATTGCTGTTAAGTTATTTTCATACAATCAAGTCGAAATCAATGATGATTTCTGGAAAGCCAAACTATTGATTGCTTATCAAGTAAGGAAAAATGAATCATTTCAAGAAAAAGAATCCCCGACAGATTGTTATCGTTTGGTACATGGCGAAGGAGATGGTTTCCCGGGTCTTATTTTAGATTATTATGCAGGAGTGCTGGTTTATCAAGCCCATACGGTTGGAATGTGGCGAGAAAAAGAGCGTATTTTGGCAGCTATTCGAGATATTTTTGGAGAAAAGCTATTGGCTGTCTATGATAAAAGTGCCGAAACACTACCTTCGGACTTTGCAAAATCTATTCAAAATGGTTATTTATATTTAAAGGAAAATACATTCACAACGCCTCATGTGGTTCAAGAAAATGGGAATCGATTTTTTATTGATTGGATTCATGGGCAAAAGACTGGATTTTTCTTAGACCAACGAGATAATAGACAATTATTGGCTCATTATGCGAAAGGAAAACGTGTTTTAAACTCTTTTTGTTATTCTGGTGGTTTTTCGATTTATGCTCTTAGGGCGGGTGCTTCTTTGGTTCATTCGGTTGATGTTTCCAAAAAAGCAGTCGAGTTAGTCAATCAAAACGTAACATTAAACTTTGGAAATGCCGATAATCATCAAGCTTTTGATGCAGATGTGATGAGTTTTTTAAAGAATAACGACCAATTTTATGATTTAATTGTGCTTGACCCACCAGCTTATGCCAAAAATGTAGCCAAACGACACAATGCTGTTCAAGGCTATAAACGATTAAATATGGAGGGAATCAAGCGATTGGCAAAAGGTGGAATATTATTTACATTTTCATGCTCCCAAGTGGTCGATAGAGAATTATTTTACCATACGGTTGTTTCGGCAGCTTTGGAGGTCGGAAGAAGTATTCGGGTGCTTCATCATCTTAGCCAAGGAGCCGACCATCCAGTAAATTTATTTCATCCTGAGGGGAGTTATTTAAAAGGGTTAGTACTATATGTTGAATAAATTTTGAAGAAATTGGGACTATTTTTGATGGTTTCCTTTAAACATTTTTAAAAGTTTCCCGACAGACGTTCCAATTTCTTTATCTGTATCCATTAAATCATTGACAGTCTGAATGGCATGAATCACCGTGCTGTGATCCCTACCTCCAAAATGATAACCAATAGATTTCAGGGATAAATTAGTCAATTCTTTCGCTAAATACATAGCCACTTGTCTCGGAAGTACAATTTCACGAAGACGGCTTTTACCCTTTAAATCAGTGATTTTTACTTTGTATTGTTCTGTCACTGCTTCGATAATTGTATCAATGGTGACTTCCCTTTCAGAATCCTTGACAATATGCCTTAGTGTGACTTTTGCCAACTCTAAGTCTATGTTTCGACGAGTCAGCGAGGCTTGTGCCAAAAGGGAAATAATAACCCCCTCCAATTCACGAACATTAGTATCGATGCTGTGTGCCAAGTATTCAATTACTTCGTATGCAATATCAATTCCTTCTGCCAGAACCTTTTTTTGTATGATGGCAATCCTTGTTTCTAAGTCAGGATTTTGTAAATCGGCTGTCAAACCCCATTTAAAACGTGACAATAATCTATCCTCAACTCCCTCCAATTCTCTCGGCGGTCGGTCAGATGTCATGACAATTTGCCTGCCAGATTGGTGCAAATGATTGAATATATGGAAAAACGTTTCCTGAGTTTTTTCTTTTCCAGACAAAAATTGTATGTCGTCAATAATCAGAATATCAATTTGCATATAGAAATTCATAAAATCCTGCAAACTATTATTTCTGATGGCATTGATGAACTGATTGGTGAATTTCTCAGAAGATACATATAGAATAAATTTGCCATTTGCCTTATTTTTCATAAAATTCCCGATGGCTTGTACCAAATGAGTCTTGCCCAAACCCACTCCTCCATAAATCATGAGAGGATTAAAAGAAGTCACGCCAGGCTTAGAGGCAACTGCAAATCCTGCTGCTCTTGCCAAACGATTGCAATCTCCTTCTACAAAATTATCAAAAGTATAATTTGGATTCAAATAAGAATCCAAATTCAGAGAGTCTAAATCTTTTAGTTGGAATGGATTCTTGATAACATCTGCCTGATGATTGTCGGGCTTGGCATATTGTGGGGTATTTGCCGGAGGCATGTTTACCGCAATCGGTGGTTCATTCTTTTGTTTATTCCCACTATCTACCACAATCGAATATTCCAACATTCCATCTCTACCGATGGCATAATCAAGGGCTTTTCTTAATAAATGGACATAGTTTTCCTCCAGCCACTCATAAAAAAATTGGCTGGGTACCTGAATGGTAAGTTTTTTGCCCTCTAATTTTCCAGGAACAATTGGCTCGAACCAAGTTTTATAACTTTGTTCGGAAATATTTTCCCGTATCATTTTTAGGCAATTCTGCCACACTATGTCAAC
>CAYUFZ010000141.1:0-2501 GCA_964444025.1 uncultured Emticicia sp. | reverse complement strand
CAACATCGCTTTGCACTGATATATTTATTTTTGATAGAAATAAGATGTACTTTTATTTTTTGGAATAAATTCCAAAAGGGTTGCAAAGATAATAAAAAATATGTGCTTAGTCTAAAGACAAATTTAGGTTTTTTTTGAATATTTTTTAAAATATTATTTGTCTTCTAATTCTTGATAGATTAATTTTACAATATTAGAGTACAACTAATATAATCTTAGAAAAATACAATATTAAAATGACACCCTTAACTTTTAAAGAATTTCCCGAGGTTTCAAAAACTGATTGGATAAACCAAGCAATGAAAGACCTGAAAGGGAAAACAATCGATGAATCGTTGGTTTTCAATACTTTCGAAAATATTCGGATTAACCCATATTATGCGTCAGATGATTTAGAAAATATACCTCTAAATGCCTTTGATTTGGCTCAAACTGATGCACAAAAAACATGGCTTATTCGACAACTTGTCTGCCTGTCGGATATTCCGAATACAAATAAAATGATGATTGAATTGCTTCATTCGGGAGTTAATGAGTTAATATTAGACCTCTCGGATAAGCCGATTTCAGAATTGGATTTAGTTAAATTGCTAAATCAAGTTAAACTTAGTGATTTTCCTTTGTTTTTCAAAACATCTGAAGCAATTCCTTTGATAAATAAATTAAAATCGTTTGTTCATTACCAAGCCAAAGGAGGCATTTACCATGACTTTTTGTTACATGCTCTTACAAATCCTTCTGCCAATCAATCCTCTTGGCATGCTTCATTACCAGAATTGTTTCAATCTATTGCCGATTATCCGCAGTTTAATGCTTTCTTGATTGATGTGAAGTATTTCCATGACAAAGGAGCTACTGCTGTGCAGGAGCTTGCGATTGCTTTGGCGGAGGCTGTCGAATACATAGATAAGCTAACAGATGAAGGATTGAGCATCGAAACAATTCTTTCTAAAATGGAATTTTCCTTTTCGGTAGGAACAAATTATTTCATGGAAATTGCAAAATTTAGGGCTTTTAAGTTTTTGTGGAGTAAATTGGCTGATGTGTATGATAATCAGGCTTTTGTATCTTCGCCGAAAATTAATGCACAGACATCCTATTTTTATACCGCTGCTCCAAGTCCATATACCAACATGATTCGCTCCACGACCGAAGCGATGTCGGCTGTGATTGGTGGTTGTCATTCCCTCACAGTGCTACCTTATGATGAGGCACTTTTGGAGGAAAAGTCGGGATTTTCGGATAGAATTGCTAAAAATGTAGCCTTGTTATTGAAAGAGGAGGGATATTTTGATAAAGTGAAAGACCCAGCAGCAGGTTCTTATTACTTAGAAAATTTAAGCTTTAATCTTGCTAAAGATGCCTATCAGTTGTTTCTTGAAATAGAGGCTCAAGGGGGATTTTCTCAGTCGTTTTTATCGGGAAATATTACTCAACGCATCCAAAATAGCCTTGATTTGAAAAGAGAAGCTTTGCTTTCAAACACCACAGTAATGGTGGGAGTGAATAAATTTCAGGAAAATCAAGAGAAAAAGGCAGCATCGAAAGATTCAAACAGACTTTCGTCTGTGTTTGAATAACCATAGAATGATTGAAAATGTATCAGCGTACAAAAAAAACGACTTGTTTGGTTTTTCATCCGATATATAAATTTTATTGTTTAATTTTGGGGAATTTATTGTCGTATTTTTTGCTTAATTATTTATAGATATTTATTTTTAATCATTGGCTTAGGCTAACATATATTTTTTCTTTTGAGATGGGAGAACTTAGTATAAGTAAAGAGAAAATTTTACAGGCACTCGGTACGGTTGAAGAACCAGATTTGAAGAAAGACCTGGTTACGTTGAATATGATTCGTGATATTGTGATAGGCGTTAATGAAGTGTCTTTCACTGTCGTATTAACTACCCCGGCGTGTCCTTTAAAAGAATTAATCAAAAACCGATGCTTAGAAGCCATTCGTGAGCATGTCAGCCCTGAAATCAAGGTTACGGTCAATATGACGGCAGATGTTACTTCTATCCGTACAAACACGCCGATACTGGCAGGCGTTAAAAATATTATCGCTGTTTCGTCTGGAAAAGGTGGCGTAGGGAAATCAACGGTTACTGCTAATTTAGCGATGGCTCTTAAAAAAGCAGGGGCAAAAGTAGGAATCATTGATGCAGATATTTCAGGACCTTCCATTCCTATTATGTTTGGAGCCGAAAATATGCAACCATTGATTGCTCAGAAAGATGGGAAAAATATGATTGCCCCTATCATGCAATATGGAATTAAAATGATTTCGATTGGTTTCTTAACACCACCAGATAGTGCAGTGGTTTGGAGAGGACCCATGGCAAGTCAGGCATTAAGACAATTTTTTGGTGACGTCGATTGGGTGTGGATACGCTGGGTATCACCCGCGTGAAATAGCCCCTATGTTCAAAGGCGCCATAAATTGCGATTTTCCAGATCAATGGTCACCATACTTATTTTCTTGAAAGATCCAGTAT
>CAYUFZ010000140.1:6387-7237 GCA_964444025.1 uncultured Emticicia sp. | reverse complement strand
AGTGCCGACGTAACGGCATTCAGTGAAGTCGTGGTAACTGCCTTAGGTATTGAGAAAAAGAAAAACGAACTTGCTTACTCTGCTCAAAAAGTAGAAGGGGATGTTATCTCTAAATCAAGAGATGCAAACTTTGTCAATTCCCTTTCTGGAAAAGTAGCAGGTTTGGAAATTCGTCGAAATAACACGATGGGAGGTTCTACAAATATTGTTTTGCGTGGTGCTAAATCACTTACAGGCAATAACCAAGCCCTTTTTGTGGTCGATGGTGTTCCGGTAGATAACTCTATCACAAACAGCTCTAACCAACAAACTGGTCGTGGTGGATATGACTACGGAAATGCTGCTGCTGATATCAACCCAGATGATATTGCTGATTTGACTGTATTGAAGGGTGCTGCCGCAACTGCTCTTTATGGTTCAAGAGCTGCCAATGGTGTGATTATGGTTACAACCAAAAAAGGCTCGAAAAGCAAAGGAATCGGTGTAACCATCAATACTGGTATGACCGTAGGTAAAGTAAATAAAAATACTTTCTTGAAATATCAAAAAGAATATGGCCAAGGATATGGTGCATACTACGAAGACCCGTCAGGATTTTTCTTATCTAGAGATATCAACGGTGATGGTGTGGATGATTTAGTGACTCCAACCAGCGAAGATGCTTCTTATGGTGGTAAATTTGACCCCTCTAAAATGGTCTATTTATGGGATGCGTTTGACCCCGCTTCTCCAAACTATGGAAAAGCTCGTCCTTTCGTAGCTGCTGCCAATGACCCTACCACTTTCTTCCAAGATGCCATTACGACAAGTAACAACATCGCAATCGACGGAAATTCTGACAAAGGTTTCT
>CAYUFZ010000140.1:0-6377 GCA_964444025.1 uncultured Emticicia sp. | reverse complement strand
TACAAGAAACACAGAAAAAGGAATTTTACCAAATTCAAGCTTGAACAAAGATTTGATTAACATGGGTTCATCGTATGCTTTGACAAAAAAATTAACGATTACTAACTCGGTTAATTTGTCAAGTGTCACAGGATTAGGAAGATATGGTACAGGATATGATGACAAAAACTTGATGACTAACTTCCGTCAATGGTGGGCAACTACAACCGACCTTCAGGAACAAAAAGATGCCTATTTCAGAAATAAGAAGAACGTAACTTGGAACTGGGCTGACCCATCTGATTTAACGCCAATTTATTGGGATAATCCTTACTTTACTAGATATGAAAACTACGAAAATGATAATCGTATGAGAGCATTCGGTAATGTAATGTTGAATTATAAAGTAGCTGATTGGTTGGATATCATGGGTCGTGTTACTTTCGATGCCTACAATGAAATTCAAGAAGAAAGACAAGCTGTGGGTAGCGTGACTACTTCTAGTTACTCAAGATATAACAGAGCTTTCAGAGAATTTAACTATGATTTGATGGCTAATATGAATAAAAAATTGAGCGACAAATTGACTTTGAAAGGTGTAGTAGGTACAAATATCAGAAAAACTAGCGTTGAGTCTATCTTTGCTACTACGAATGGCGGCTTGGTTGTTCCTAGATTATATTCATTATCGAATTCTAAAAACCCAATCAATGCCCCTAGTGAAAATCTAAGCGATGTTCGCGTTGATGGTATTTTTGCCAATGCAAGCTTGGGATACGATGATTTCTTATTCTTGGATTTATCTACTAGAAGAGACCAATCTTCGACATTACCTAAAGGCAATAACAGCTATTACTACCCTGCTGCCTCTTTGGGTTTTGTATTCTCTAAATTCGTAAAAGCTCCATGGTTAACTCTTGGGAAAGTTCGTTTGAACTACGCTCAAGTGGGTAATAGTGCTCCTGCAAACAGCTTAATTGATGTATATGACATTAATACTCCTTATGGAGATGCTACTTCAGCTTCAGTAAGAGGTACTAAAAACAATTCATCTTTGAAACCTGAATTGACTAAATCTCAAGAAGCAGGTATCGAAATGGCAATGTTTGAAGGTCGTTTAGGATTTGATGTGACGTATTATAAGACAAATACAGTTGACCAAATTATCCCTGTAGAAGTTTCAAGAGCGACTGGTTATAACTTCATGTATGTAAATGCTGGAGATATCCAAAACCAAGGTGTTGAGGTATCATTGTATGGTACTCCAATCAAAACAAAAGATTTCTCTTGGACAATCAACGCAAACTGGTCACGCAATAGAAATAAAGTTGTAGCCCTTGCAGATGGAATCAGCAACTACTTATTGGGTTCATTCCAAGGTGGTGTAACTATCAACGCTGCTGTTGGTGAGCCTTACGGAACTATCAGAGGTAAAAACTTTACATTTAACGATAAAGGAGAAAAAATTGTTGGTGCAAACGGATACTACGTACAATCTGCCACTGCGAATGAAATTATCGGTAATGCAAATCCAAATTGGATTGGTGGTTTGAATAACACATTAAAATACAAAACTGTTGCTCTTAGCTTCTTGATTGACGTAAGACATGGTGGCAATGTATTCTCTTTGGATAGATACTATGGCTTAGCAACTGGTGAATCTGTAGAAACTACTGGTCTTAATGACTTAGGAAACCCATCTCGTAACAAAATATCTGAAGGTGGTGGTATCATTGTACCAGGTGTATTGGCAGATGGAACTCCGAATACCAAACGTGTAAGTAATACAAACTACGGTGTGTATGGATATGCTCGTAACCCTGCCGCAGCGTTCGTTTACGATGCATCTTATGTAAAATTACGTGAAGTAGCATTAACTTATTCTCTTCCTTCAGCATTACTTTCAAAAATTAGTGCATTCAAAGGAATTGATGTTTCTTTGGTTGGTAGAAACTTGGCTATTTTGAAAAAATACTTACCTGAGGCAGACCCAGAAGATACTATCAGTGCGGGTAATACGCAAGGTTACATAGGTGGTGCTTATCCATCTACTCGTAACATCGGTTTCAATGTTAAATTAAGATTCTAATATTTTTATATATGAAAACAAAATTAATAGCACTCACAGCCATTGGCTTTTTTGCAGTGTCTTGTTCTGATATCACAGAATTGAACATTGACAAAAAACGTCCAACTTCTATCCCGGCAACTACTTTGATTACCAGTGCCGAGAAATCCTTGTCTGATGTGATGGCATCATCTAGCGTCAATTTGAATATCTTCAGATTGTTGTCGCAACAATGGACTCAAACGACTTATACAGATGAGTCGAACTATGATTTGGCAACAAGAAACATCCCTCAAAATTTATGGCATGCCATTTATAGAGATGTATTGCAAGATTTACATACAGCCAAAGATATCATCAATGCGGATGCCTCTATTCCGGCAGATGTAAAGAAAAATCAATTGGCAGTAGAAGAAGTATTGGAAGTATATGGATATTCTGTGTTGGTGACAACTTTCGGAAATATTCCTTACTCTCAAGCTCTTGACCCAAAAAATCCTCAACCAAGCTACGATGACGCTAAAACAGTTCATCTTGACTTATTGAAAAGATTGGATGCAGCTATTGCGACTATGAATGCTGGTGCAGGAAGCTTTGGTGGTTCGGATTTGATTTTTGGTGGAGATGTAGCGAAATGGAAAATTTTTGCAAATTCTTTGAAATTGAAATTGGGTATGATACTAGCGGATTCGGACGCTGCAACTGCTAAGTCTGCAGTTGAATCTGCTGCAAAAGGTGTTATCTCTAGTTCAGATGACAATGCTGTATTTGCATACTTGGCGGCTCCTCCAAATACTAATCCAGTTTGGGTTGATTTGGTACAAAGTGGTCGTAAAGATTATGTAGCGGCTAATACTATGCTGAATAAATTGGTAGCTTTGAACGACCCTCGTGTTGGCGTATACTATACAGCAGATGCAAAAGGTGGATATTCGGGCGGTGTTTACGGAGCAAGTAACAACTATGCTACTTTCTCAAAAATTGGTTCTGCCATGTCTAATGCTAGTTTGCCTCATAGTTTTATCGACTTAGAAGAGGTAGAATTTTTATTGGCTGAAGCAGTTGAAAGAGGATACAATGTTGGTGGAACTGCAGAAGAACACTACAACAAAGCTATCAAAGCTTCTTTCGAAAAATGGGGTCTTTCAGGGGCTGATTTCGATACTTATATCGCTCAAGCTTCTGTGGCTTATGGCACTGCTGAAGGAGATTGGAAACAAAAAATCGGAACTCAGAAATGGTTGGCTCTTTACAACAGAGGTTATGAAGCATGGACAGAATGGAGAAGATTTGATTATCCTTCATTGAAGCCAGGGGCTAATGCTCTAACTGGTATTCCAGTTCGTTATACTTATCCAGTAACTGAGCAAAACTTGAATAAAGCAAACTTTAGCTCTGCTGCTTCTGCTATTGGAGGCGACAAAATCAGTACTAAACTTTATTGGGATAAATTCTAATAATATTTAGGCAATTACTAAAAAAGCAGCTTTCCATTTGGGAGCTGCTTTTTTAGTTTATCTCAATAAAAAAGAAGCTATCGAAATAGACAGCTTCTTTATACCTCAAAATTATTAGTTAGCGACTTCAGACAAAAACTTAATTCTCATCAATCTTAACTCCTCCTCAGAAATATCTTCACTCTCAAACTCTTTCAATGCCGCTCCTATATTATCCGTTTCGGCAGTCATAAAATAATCATAAATCTCTTCTTGTCTATCTTTATCAATCACTTGATTGATATAATAATCCAAATTTAACTTAGTACCTGAATAACAAATGTGCTCAATCTCCTCAATTAATTCAGGCATTGTCAAACCCTTAGCTTCAACAATTTCATCTAAATTTATTTTCCTATCAATTTGTTGAATAATAAATATTTTAATTTTCGACTTATTGACAGCCGATTTTACGACCAAATCTTGGGTTGTTTCAATCTCATTATCTTCAACATATTTATTGATTAACTCTAAAAAAGGAGTACCGAACCTACCAACCTTTCCTGCCCCTACTCCATTGATTTGAGCCAAGTCTTTTGCTGTTGTCGGATAGGTAGTCGCCATCTCCTCCAGCGAAGGGTCTTGAAATACGACATAAGGAGGAACACCTTTTTCCCTAGCAATTTTCTTCCTTAATGCCTTCAATAATTCAAATAAAGCAGCATCAAATGCCCTACCCCCTCCAGCATTATTATTGGCAGAGATTTCGTCATCATCACTACTTTCGGTATTTTCATAATTGTGGTCTTCAGAAAATGTAATCGGATAAGAATCATTGATAAAACTCTTGCCCTTTTCCGTCAATCGAACAACCCCATAAGTATTCTCAATGTCTTTTTCAATAAATCCTAAGACCATCAACTGTCGCAAACAAGAAACCCAATATTCATTGGCAGTTTTGGCATTCTCGTGTTTTTTTGAGCTTTTTTCTTCTTTTTTAGGCTTTATAATGGGTTTTGACACAGGCGGTTTAGGAGCAATTGCCTCTTCTCCCTCCTCATCATCATCCGACAAGTCGATTTCTACTTCCTCCTCCTCCTCTTCCTCTTCGTCCTCGTCAGCCTCTTTGGAAACAAACATATTTTTGCCTTTGCCATACACTTTCAGCTTGTCGTGTTCATGACTTCGGATATACGGATTTGAGGTATTGGCAGTCAAAACATCTGCAATATGCTGAATATCAAATCTTTCTCCAGCTTCTAAGACAGCCTTCAAAGCCAAAACAGCCTCTTCCTCGATTTTGATTTTTTTGGTAGGTTTCAAACAATTGTCACAAAAACCACAATCTTTCTCAAAATATTCCCCAAAATAGCTCAACAATTGTCTTCTTCGACAAACACCCAAGTTAGAATAAGAAACCATTTCCATCAACAAAGCACGAGCATTGTCTCTCTCAGTAACAGACTTATCCTTGTTGAATTTTTCTAATTTCTGAATATCGTCATAAGAATAAAACATCAAACAATTTCCTTCCAAACCATCTCTTCCAGCACGACCAGTTTCTTGGTAATATCCTTCCAATGATTTAGGAGCATCGTAGTGAATCACAAATCTCACGTCGGGCTTGTCAATACCCATTCCAAAAGCAATCGTTGCGACAACAACATCAGATTCTTCGTTCAAAAAAGCATCTTGATTTCTCATCCTCGTATCCGAATCCAAACCTGCATGATAAGGCAGTGCTTTAATTCCATTGACACTCAACAAACCGGCAATTTCTTCGACTTTTTTTCTACTCAAACAATAAATAATACCAGATTTTCCACGATTATTATTAATATATCTGATTAATTGTTTTTTAGAATCAACTTTTGGCCTGATTTCATAATACAAATTTTTTCGATTAAACGAAGATTTAAAGATATGCGATTCCTCCATACTCAAATTCTTCTGAATATCTTGCTGCACTTTAGGCGTAGCTGTAGCCGTTAAGGCAATTATCGGCAAATTAGGATTGATAAAATCGATAATCCCCCTTATTCTCCTATACTCTGGTCGAAAATCATGCCCCCATTCAGAAATACAATGGGCTTCATCTACCGCAATAAAAGATAGCTTTGCTTTCCTTAAAAAAGTCAAATTATCCTCTTTTGTGAGGGATTCGGGTGCAATGTATAATAATTTACATGTGCCACTCATGACATCGTTCTTGACTTTGGTCATTTCAGATTTATTGAGTGTCGAATTCAAAAACTGGGCATTTATCCCGAAGGCTGTCATCTGATCTACTTGATTTTTCATCAAGGCAATCAAAGGGGAAATAACAATGGCGGTTCCCTCCAATACGACTGCAGGGAGCTGATAGCACAATGATTTACCAGCTCCAGTAGGCATAATAACAAATGTATTATTGCCTCCGACAATATTATGGATAATCGCTTCTTGCTCACCCCGAAATGTATCGAAGCCAAAAATCTCCTTTAGTTTTTCTCTTAATGTCTGTTGTATCGCTGCTTCTACCATAAATGCAAAATTGCTGTACGGAAAATTATAATAGGTTTATTTTTCTTAAATCAGAAAGTACTTGATAATTCTGAATGATGCTAAATTAATATTATTTTTCCTTAGAAAAAATTTTCTTTACTTTGAAATAATTTTAATATCTACTTCCAATGCTTTGTTTTCGTTTATTCTCCTCATACTCAATCCATAAATGTATGAAATTTATTTCATCATTGACATAAAAAAACGATTTTTTGTATGCGTCAAAAACATCCATTAACTTTGTCGAAACTAATTGAATGTTAAAGTGGATACGAAGTTAGAAAAAAAAATACAAAGCGTTGCTAAAAAAGTTTTACAAGATGAAGCGGAGGCAATTCTTTCTTTGAAAA
>CAYUFZ010000139.1:2113-7258 GCA_964444025.1 uncultured Emticicia sp. | reverse complement strand
GCCGGTCTGTGCCTTATGATTTATTGGAAATTCTGGAGGATTATATTTATCCTCGGATGCAAGCAGATGAGGATAATGCTATATTTTCGACTTTATGGGTGATGATTGACAAAGCCAACAAATGTATAGTGGGTGATTTTTGCTTTAAAAATGAACCAAATGACCAAGCGGAAGTCGAAATTGGCTATGGCGTGTATGAGCGTTTCAGAAATAAGGGCTATATGTCCGAAACGATTGAAGCAATGGTCGCTTGGTCTCGGCAATGCAAGGAAATTAGATATTTGACTGCCGTGACCTTAAAATCAAATCGTGCCTCCATCGTAGTACTGAAAAAGAATAATTTTATTAAATTTGATGAAAATTCAATACAGTATTTCTGGAAATTAAAACTATAAACTAATCCATTATTTCTATTTCATCAAAAGATTACATGTTTTTAGATTGTGTATCTCCCGAAGTTTTGAGCCCACAAGAACTCGACAAACACCTTGCCAATGGCTGGTTTAGGATGGGACAAGATATTTTTACGACAAATTTCCTGAAGTTTAATGGTGGATTCTATTCGGCAGTTTGGCTCAGAATTGATTTGAAATCAGAGGAAATCAGCGGAACTCAAAAAAAAATATACAAACAAAATAAATCCTTCACGACTATCATTCAGCCATTTCTGAACAACAAAGAGAAAGAAAAATTGTTCAAACGCTATCGAATGTCTTTGAGCTTTTCTCCGGCTCCTACGCTACAAACCTTGTTGTTCCGCTCGGAAAAAAGTCAAAAAACCATTTTTTCAACGTTTGAGGTTTGTGTATATGACGAAAAAAAGTTGATTGCCGTAGGAATTTTTGATTTGGGCGAAAAAAGTGCAGAGGGAATCACGTGTTTTTATGACCATGAATATGGCAAATTTAGCTTAGGAAAATATCTGATGTATCTCAAAATGGATTATTGCAAAAGCTTGGGGTATGAATATTTTTATCCTGGATATTTTGCTCCGGGTTATCCTTTGTTTGATTATAAATTAGATTTACGAAAAAAAGCTTTAGAATATTTCGATTTTGTAAAACAGGAATGGCTTCCATTTGATTCTTTTGATAGGCAAAATACTATTTTTGCTACGATGAAGCAAAAACTTTCCTTTATGGCTGGATTGATTCAGTCTTATGACATTCAAGCTTTTGTCAAATGGTATGAATTTTATGACATTGGCTTGAACGATATTTTTAAGGGAGAAAAATTATTGGAATATCCTCTGTTTTTGTTTATCCCTCGTTTGAATCCTTTTCGTGTGCATCTCAATTTGATTATTTTTAACCCTTTTTTGTGTCAATACCAATTTGTGATTTGCTCGAAAGATTTTGAATTTCTTGAAGATTCCAGCGAAGAAAACCAAGAACCAGACCACAGCAAGCCACATTATGATGATTTCATCTTGAATATTCAACGAGTCGTGTATAGCTCTGATACCGCTGAAGAGTTGGTTGGGGTAATACGCACGCTATTGGATGAAAATTTGCTGATTTAGTAGTGATTAAGCGTCTAATTTTCATTTATCCTCCTTATATGGGTGCTTTTATGCTTCCATAGACGTATCTTTGCATTTTGAAAAAAACAAATCGATGATTTCAGTAGATAATGTAGCAGTGGAGTTCAACGGTGGAACTCTCTTTAGTGATATTACTTTCAATATCAATGAAAAAGACAAAATAGCTTTGATGGGCAAAAATGGGGCAGGTAAATCGACTTTGCTGAAAATTATTGCCGGTGTAGATAAGCCTACTCGTGGGAAAATCTCCGCTCCCAATGGGGCAGTCATTGCGTATTTACCCCAACATTTATTAACCAAAGATGATAGCACCGTTTTTGAAGAAGCGTCGAAGGCTTTTTCTGAGGTTTTGGAAATGAAAATCGAGATGGATGAATTGAACCATCAATTGGAAACTCGAACAGATTATGAGTCGGACGAGTACATGAAAATCATTGAAAGGGTGTCCGAATTGAGTGAAAAATATTATTCGGTAGAGGAAGTCAATTATGATGCGGAAGTGGAGAAAACCTTATTAGGAATGGGATTTTCAAGAGCCGATTTTACCCGACCTACCCACGAGTTTAGCGGTGGTTGGAGAATGAGAATCGAATTGTGCAAAATATTACTCCAAAATCCAGACTTAATTTTGTTAGATGAACCGACCAATCACTTGGATATTGATTCGATTCAGTGGCTGGAAGATTTCTTGACTAATAACGCCAAAGCTGTTATCGTGATTTCGCACGATAGGGCGTTTGTAGATAATATCACCAACCGTACCATCGAGTTGACGATGGGTAGAATTTATGATTATAAAGTAAACTACACGCATTATCAGCAACTTAGAAAAGAACGTTTGGAGCAACAGCAAAAACAATACAATGACCAACAGAAAATGATTGCCGAAACCCAAGAGTTTATCGATCGTTTCAAGGGAACTTATTCCAAGACTTTACAAGTGCAATCACGTGTGAAAATGTTGGAAAAATTGGATATAGTGGAGGTGGACGAAGTGGACACGTCTGCTCTGAATCTAAAATTCCCTCCAGCACCTCGCTCTGGTAATTATCCTGTTATTGTAGAAAATGTAAGTAAAACGTATGATGAGTTTTTAGTATTTCAGGATGTTTCTTTGACCATCGAACGTGGAGAAAAGATTGCTTTTGTGGGTAGAAATGGAGAAGGAAAATCGACTTTGGTGAAGGCAATTATGTCGGAAATTCCTTTTGATGGAAATATTAAAATAGGGCATAATTCCATGATTGGCTATTTTGCTCAAAATCAGGCATCTTTATTAGACGAAGATTTGAGCGTCTTTCAAACCATCGACAATATTGCGGTAGGAGAGGTAAGAACCAAAATTAAAGATATTTTAGGGGCTTTTCTTTTTAGAGGAGATGATGTCAATAAAAAGGTGAAAGTCTTATCGGGTGGCGAAAAAACTCGTTTGGCGATGGTCAAACTTTTATTAGAACCTGTCAACTTATTGATACTCGATGAGCCAACCAACCATTTGGATTTAAAAACCAAGGATATTCTTAAAGATGCGTTGAGAAGCTTCGATGGAACGATTATTTTGATTTCTCACGACAGAGATTTTTTAGATGGTTTGGCAACTAAAGTCTTTGAGTTTGGCAATAAGCGTGTGAAAGAGCATTTTGAAGACATCAATGGATTTTTGAGGAATAAAAAAATGGAAAACCTTCGAGAAATTGAACGGAAGTGATTTTCTAAAAATAAGGCTGCCCAATTATTGAGCAGCCTTATTTTTAGAATCAGTCGTTGTCACATTCATTGCCTAGCCAATCATACCCGCTTTCAATCGGTTGTCCATCTGGTGGGCTAAGGGGGTTTACATATATTTCAGCCTCTGGATTTTCTTCAAATTGCTTGATTTTAAGTAAAACCAATCTCGCAAATCCTGCACCATCTACTTGGTTGCTATTCAGCCATATTCTGATATCATCGATTGCTCCAAAAGCATTGGAACGAACATCCATACTTACCTCTTTGCTTCCTGCCAGTTTGAACAAATGGTCTAAATATTGCATCGCCACTTGTCTATCTATTTGTGAATAATAATGGTTGTTGCCAAACATCTCTGGTCTTTTCCATAGTTTTTTGTTCATTTCTCCAGTAATCTCGGCAAATGTTGGCAAATCCGATTGATAAGCTTTTTGACTGATGAGTCGAGAGCATCTTTCAGGATTTAAGAGCATTCGCAAGGTGAGCGATGCCGATGCCTCTGCTGGTGCAAGTGGGTCGAAGGCTAATCCTGTATGTCTTTTGAATGTTTCTCTCGGATTAGCGTCGTATCTGAAGGCTCTCGGCGGAATCATCTTTAGGATATGCTCCGGAACTGCCAAAAAGTCGGCAGAAAGTGTCGCCAATAAAGCTTGGAATGCTTCTCTTTGTTTGTTTCCACTGATGGGTTGATAGACTGTTTGTCCATCTCCTCTCAGAGCAAAATTATATTCTGCCCCACCCAAAGCTTTTGATGCCGCTTCTACCTGGAATCGATGAAACATATACATTGGCACCAAAACTTCTTCAAGGTTTGCCATGGGGGTACTCTTCGTGATTTTCTTTTCATTGAAATTTTTCAACGCAATGCGTCGAAGTTCCATGACTCGTTTGAGTTCTGTTGTGGCATCTCCTCCATTGTCCCAAAGATGGGTGCTTGCACTGACAGACCCCTCCGGGCGGGCATCTTGGTCTGTTAAAAATCGTAATCCTTTCATTAAGGTTTGTTGTACAATTTTATCCAATGCGGCTTTTTCGTCCGTTCCTGAAGGGAAATCTTGGTAACCCCACACAATGGATGCTTTGTCGTAATCGCCAATGCCCATTGAATAAGCCCTTGATAAGTCAAATTTGCCATTGTAGTAATCTACCAAAGGGTGGGGATAGTCCATCACAGAGGCTCTTCCAGCAGTACTCGAAATATAGTTATGTGGTAAGCCGAGTGTATGTCCAACTTCATGGGCAGACAATTGTTTGAGTCTATCCAACGACATTTGGGTAATTTCCTTGACAAAACTTGAATCAGTATCGTAGTTTCCTAAAAAACCTTGAGCAATCAGAAAATCTTGTCGAACTCGTAAAGAGCCTAAGCTTACTTTTCCTTTTAATATTTGCCCAGTTCGTGGGTCAATAATACTTGCTCCATACGACCACCCACGTGTGCTTCTATGAACCCACTGAATCAAATTATACCGAATATCCATGGGGTCGGCATCTGTTGGTAGGAGCTTTACCTGAAAAGCATCTTTATACCCAGCAGCCTCGAATGCTTGATTCCACCAAGATGCCCCTTCGATTAAGGCAGAGCGAATAGGCTCGGGAGCTCCAGGATCCATGTAATAAACAATTGGTTCAACGGCTTCGCTGATAAGTGCTTTGGGGTCTTTTTTCTGGAGGTGATGTCTCGAAATGTATCGCTTCATGATTGGCTCACTGATGGGACTGGCATAATCGAAAAACTCAATACCACCATAGCCAATACGTGGGTCGAATGTTCTGGTTTGATAAGGGTTTTTAGACATTTCAGGCAATTCGACAAATGAATGATGTTGGTTCATTGTCACAATGCTTGGGGTAGGGACTACCGCTCGCAGATA
>CAYUFZ010000139.1:0-2103 GCA_964444025.1 uncultured Emticicia sp. | reverse complement strand
ATTTTTTGGAAAATTTTTGGTATTTGGAAGATAAATGCTGCTTTTAGATGCGTCCAATTTATAGTTTCCTTGTTTGGTTCTTGCAATATCTTGAATAGCTCCCACGGCATCTTGCATCAAAAATGGCGTAAATTCTACCAAAACTTTATTGCCCGTTTCTGCTTTTATTTCAAATCCATAATGAACCGATTTGGCGAAAGATTCTTCTACTGCTTTTCGTTCTAAGGGGTCGTTGGAAAGAGCTCTATAGGCATAATTTGGCTCAATCATCAGTACTTTATTGCCTGTTCTCTGAAATTTTACGACGTGTTCTTGCCCCAAACGACCTCTATCCAAGCCAATATCGTTCGAGCCTACGCCTTGTGCCAATGATGGGTAATACAGTAATTCAGTATCAAATTTGTCGATTTCAAGCCAAATTTTGTTTTCTTTTGGATTCCAATAATAGCTTAAAAATCCACTTTTTTTCTCCATTCCTGCGGTGAATGTTTCAATAGATTTAAGCTCTTGTGCATTTCCTGCCAAAAGCAAATGAAAGAATAGGAGGGTGTTGAAGAGGTGTTTTTTCATACGATTAAGTTTGCTGTTTTAGGTGATTATTTGTATCTTTTTTCTCCTGCTTGAATAGCGATGGGAATATTATTTTCTTTGGGTGGGACGGGGCAAATAAAGTTTTCTTGATAGGCACAGTAAAAATTATAGGCTTGGTTGAAATCAATTTCTATTTTTCCCTCTTTGAGTGCCTCTTTTGGGATGTTTAGGTATCTACCGCCACCGTATGTCTCGCTTTTATTGCTTAAATCTCTGAATGGAAGCATATAGACTTCTCCCTCATCAAAAATACTGAGGGAAATGTTTTGCCCATCCAACTCAAAATGGATTTTCCCTGCTTTGCTTATCTCAACGTTTGAGCTGTCTGTCATGAATAATACACTTTCTTCGCTGTCAGATTCTTTTGTAAATGTTGCTTCTATCAGGTATTTTTTATCGACAGGATAATATTTAAGCCCCGAAAATCCAGGGATTTGGGCAATGGGTGAGTCTTTCTCTTGCATGAGGTTTTTTACATGTGCCACTCGAATTTTTTCAATTTTCTCTCCATAATCTTCTGCTCCGCTCAATGAATAGGCAATGATGGCGATGATTCCTGCCAACAAGATTCCTGAAAATATTTTGTTTTTAAACATAATGTATGGTTTTTTGAATAATAATTTGTTGCTAAGTTAGCAAAATTCAGAAAAATATATTCATTTTGCAGGTATTAATTACCATCAATTTTAAGAAATATGTTTACGGGAATTGTTGAGGCTACGGCTAAAGTGCATGAGATTCGAGAGGAAGGAACGAATATTACTTTTACTTTTGAGTCAATGATTGCTTCGGAACTGAAAATCGACCAAAGTCTTGCTCATAATGGTGTTTGTTTGACTGTCATTGCTTGTTCAGAAAAGCATTATTCGGTTACGGCAATTGAAGAAACATTGAAAAAGACAAATTTAGGCGGTTTGAAAAAGGGAGATATCGTCAATTTGGAGCGTTGTATGTCCGCAAATGGTCGTTTTGATGGACATATCGTCCAAGGGCATGTCGATCAAGTAGGAAAATGCACCAGAATTGAGGATAAGAATGGAAGTTGGGATATTTCGTTTGAATACGACCCTGCTACCAATAATATTACTGTGGAAAAGGGTTCTGTCTGTGTGAATGGCGTGAGTTTGACGGTGGTGAATTCGACCGACAATGGATTTAGTGTTTCGATTATTCCATATACTTGGGAGCATACGAATTTCCATCAATTGAAAGTCGGAAGTACCGTAAATTTGGAATTTGATATTTTAGGAAAGTACATGCAGAAAATATTGCGAAAGAAATAAAGAAGACAAAAAAAGGCTATTTCTCAAAAATAGCCTTTTTTTGTAAAAAATATTAGATATTAACGATTCTCAATCGAAACAAACGGTCTGAGTGTCGAACCAGTATAAATCTGACGAGGACGACCGATAGGCTCTTTGTTGGCTCTCATTTCTTTCCACTGACCAATCCAGCCCGGCAGACGACCCAACGCAAACATAACAGTAAACATATTTGTCGGGATACCTAAAG
>CAYUFZ010000138.1:0-7261 GCA_964444025.1 uncultured Emticicia sp. | reverse complement strand
GTGCAAAAAGAGGTTTCTCCCCCCAATAAATAAATAAAATACAAGCTAAAACGAATGTATTGACTATTTTTTTCATTCATTATAAAGTTTAATACAAGGCACTTCTTAGTTTTTTTTGCCTATATATATCGAGCAAATCCCGAAAGTAAGCGGGATACATTTTGACTGAGAAAACCCTGATTTTTCGAATATTTCCAAAAAATCATCTCCTTCTGGAAAAGCCATAACAGACTCTGGCAAATATGTATATGCAGCACTATCTTTAGAAACTATTTTCCCAATTAATGGCAATATCGTTCTGTTATAGAGCCAATATAATTGTTTAATCACTGGAGTTTTCGGTTTTGAAAATTCCATCACCACACAAGTACCGCCTGGCTTCGTTACACGGCACATATCTTTTAGTCCTTTTTCTAAATTTTCAAAATTCCTCACCCCAAAAGAAACGACAACGGCATCAAAAGTATTGTTTTCGAAGTGTAATTTCTCAGAATCACCAAGTTGCATCTCGATTTTTTGCTCCAATCCGAGTTTTTTCATTTTTTCTCTTCCAAAGCTAAGCATTCCTTCCGATATATCCACACCAATGACTTTGTCTGGATTTAATTGGCGAACCGCCTCTATTGCCAAATCACCCGTTCCAGTTGCAATATCCAATAGAAGCTTAGGTTGCTCCTTTTTCAACAACGATATTGCTTTCTTTCGCCACCATACATCAATCCCCGCACTCAACAAATGATTTAAAAAATCGTATTTTGGAGAGACATTATCAAACATCTCAGCTATTTGTTCTCTCTTACTACTATCTTTTTCTTTATACGGTACGACCATTTCCTTATGATATATTTTTAGATGATATTCGATATAGAATCTGCAAAATTACAAATACATTTGCAAGATGCTGCAAAAATTAAGAGTAATTTGGTTGTAATATTGTAAATTGGCTTGTTTTTTGAATAAAATCAATCAAAAATGGAATTTACCAAATATTATTCCTCTCCCTTAGGGATTTTGGAACTCAGTGCCAATACTGAAAAAATCATTGGCATACAGTTTAGAGATGCTCTTAAAAAACCATCTCGACAATTGGCTGAATCAGCCGATTGTCCGCCCATAATAAACGAATGTATTCGTCAATTGGAGGCTTATTTCGTAGGTAAACTGAAGAATTTTGATTTAGAGTTAGACCTTAATGGCACAGAATTTCAGCAAAATGTTTGGAATAAACTTCAAGAAATTCCCTTTGGACAAACAATTTCTTATCTGACTTTATCAAGAAAAATAGGGAATGAAAAAGCCATAAGAGCCGTTGGAACAGCCAACGGAATGAATCCAATTGCTATTATTATCCCTTGTCATCGGGTGATAGGTTCGGATGGTAGTTTGGTTGGTTATGCTGGAGATATTTGGCGAAAAGAATGGTTATTGAAACACGAAGGGGCATTAGCAAATCAGTTAATGCTATTTTGATATATTCTTGTTCGGTTGTAAAAAATGTAGCTGTTATTTGGCTCCGAGTCCAACTATTTTTCTACCCATTTGATTAGAAAATCATCAACATAACCACAAGAAATCTATACAAATGACTTGTGGTTATATTTATTTTTACCAAAATTTTATTCCCGAAATACGAGCAATATCAATATTCGACATACAAATTTGATAATCATATTGCAACAAACCAAACTTAGCTTCACTTAGATTTGTCTCTGCTGTTTGGATTTCTAAAGGAGTACTTACCCCACTGGCTAAGCGATTTTTGGCAAGTTTGAGAGCATATTCTGCTTGCTCAATGTTGATATTTGCCAAATCTTTTTTCTTTTTGGCAATAGCCAACTCACTAAATGCCCGATTAAGCTCCCGTGCAATTTCATTTTTTTGAAGTTCAATGCTTTGTTTATTTGCCAAAACATTCACTTTTGCCAATCCAGCACTAAACTCTCCTCGTTTTCCAGAATAAATCGGAATGTTGAGTTTTACACCCAAAACACTGTTGGGCCTCCATAGTGCAAGATTCGGCTGATAACCATTTCTAACACCGAAAGAAGCATTAGAAGACAATTGAGGAAGTAAAATCATTTTTGATATTTTATATTCTTGCTCTAAAATTTCTTCTTTAGATTTCAAAAAATTAATATCTGTATTTGCCATAATAGCTTCATTATAAGCACTTCCTACATCAGATTGAGCATAAGAAAAATTCAAATTTAGCTCATTGGGTAATAAATTTTTCGCTTCTGTACCAATCAAAGAACTCAAGAAAATCAATTGTTTTTCTAATTGTCCGTCCAAATCCGTCTGACGTATCTCTGCATTTTTCAGACGAACTTGTACCTGTAAAGCATCATATTCAAGAGCATCACCATTTTTAACCCTATTTTCGATAATTTTACCATTCTCTTTTATCAATTCTACTTGTTCTTTTTGTACCAAAATAGCTTTTTGCAAAAAAGTAATCCCATAGAATAATTGCGTGACCTGATAAGCCAGATGATGTTTTAAGGCTTCAATTCCCCCTTTCTGTTGTTGAATTTCCAAAACTATTTTTTTGGTATTTTCCTTAAATTTTCCCCAATCGTAAATAACATACGAGGCATTCACATTCGAGGTATAGTTATTATGTGGTTGAAACTGCAACTTACGGATTTCGCCATTTATTGGAAAGGTTGCCTCTGCAATTGGGTCAAGTCTCATGTACGACAACTCTCCATTTACTTGAGGTTTGGTATTACTTTCCAAGATTTTTTTTCGATACTCCGAGGCATTCACGAACTCTTCTTGTTCTTTTACTTTCGGAGAATATTCCAATGCTTGTTTGATAAGTGTTGGCAAGACGAACTCATTTTTCTGCGAAAAAGCAAGGGAGCTACTTATCAATAGTGTCGTAATCAATATTATTTTTTGTTTCATATCTATCATTTTTATCAACAAACTTCAGATTTAATTATTAATGAGCTTCTTCGGCAGCTTTTGCCATGGCGGCAATTTCTGCTGCTGATTTTTTACGACCTTTCAATAAAAAAACAAAAGGCAACACACAAAGAAAAAATATAGATACAATTCGAAAAGTATCTAAATAAGCCAAATAATAGGCTTGTCTGTCCAAAACCAAGTCCATTTGTTTCAAAGCTTGTGTCGTCGCTTGTATGGCATCTCCAGAACGAGACAAAAAAGCTGCTTTAATGGCATTGAATCGCTCCTGAAAAAGAGGATTATTAGCAGTATAATGCACCGAGAGGTCTGTTCGGTGTTGAGCATATTGCAAGGTTACGTAGTTGTTTGCCAAGGCAATTCCAAAAGCTCCTCCCAACTGGCGTATCATGTTGGTCAAGGATATTCCCGCTCCAAATTCATTAGGTTTCAGACCCGCTACGGAAGCATTGATAAGAGGTAATTGCAACAAAACTGTCCCTAAGCCCCTCAAAACCTGAATCGGATAAAAATCCCACCTATCCATGTCGGCTGTCGCAGTACCACTATAAAAACCAAAAAAAGAAAAAATCAATATTCCTGCCACAACAAACGGAATGGGTGTCACTCCTTTCGACATAACTCTCCCCAAAATAGGAAATAAGGGCAAAATTGTTAATGTCGGAAATAATAATGACAATCCAGTTTCGTACGGCGTAAATCCGTTGATTCTTTGCACCATGATTGGATAAACAAATACAGAAGTGAAGAGCCCAACCCCTGAAATCATTACGAAAATAGATGAAAAAGCAAAATTTGAATTTTTAAATACTCTCAAATTCACTACGGGGTGTTTGGTATTCAACTCTCTTCCAATAAATCCAATGATAGACAATACAGAGATGAGTGTAATGATTGAAATCTCTCTCGACTCAAACCAATCTTTAGATTCTCCTTTCTCCAAAACATATTGCAAAGAACCCACGCCAATAATCAATAATATTATACCCAAATAATCAATTGTCATTGACGATTTGTGCTTTCCTTCATTTTCTTTTGTAGGGATGTATAAAATTGTCAAAATACTTGCCAATACACAAATCGGAACATTAATAAAAAATATATCTCCCCAATTATAATTATCCACAATATAGCCACCCAAACTAGGGCCTAAAGTAGGGCCAAGTACAATTCCCATACCAAATAATCCCGAAGCCATTCCTCTTTGTTTTCCTGGAAATGCATCAAACAAAATTGATTGCGAAGTTGAAAGCAAAGCCCCTCCGCCAATTCCTTGTACAAACCGCCAAAGTACCAACTCCCACAAGCTACCCGCATTGCCACATAAATAGGACGCTATTCCAAACAAAATCATTGAACCTAAATAATAGGTCTTTCGCCCAAAATATTCGCCTAGAAAGTTTGTCAATGGAATAATGATGACGTTTGCAATCGCATAAGACGTAATAACCCACGCAATATCTTCAATGGTAGCTCCCAACGAACCAGCAATTTGATTCAATGCTACATTGACAATAGTAGTATCCAACAATTCCATCACAGACGCTGTAATGGTTGTCAGGACTATTGCAAAACGAGCCACACCCATTGACTGTGGTTCTTCTGCCACATCTATCGCTTGATTTTTCATATTATTTTATTTTTACCTCCACTTCCAAGCTCATTCCTGAGCGAAGTTTATCTTTCACTTCACTTAATTGCTCGATTGATATTTTGACAGGTATTTTCTGTGTCACCTTCACAAAATTCCCACTAGCATTATCCGCAGGAAGTAAAGAAAACTTTGCTCCGGTTGCTTCCGAAAATTCTAAAATTTTACCAGTCATTTTTAATTCTGGATAGGCATCAATAGAAATATTAACACTTTGTCCGACAGCTAACCTTTGCAACTGGGTTTCTTTAAAATTAGCAATAACCCAATAAAGCGAATCTTGGACAATGGTGGCAATGGTTTGTCCTGCTTGAATAAATTGCCCAGGTTCGACACTCTTTCTACCAATTTTCCCATTTTCACTTGCCACAATGTCATAGTAAGTCAGTTTTAATTTTTGTTGTTCGATTTTTGCTTTTTGTACCTGAAGTGCCGCTTCTGCTCTATGCAAACCAGCACTTTGAATATCTGTCTTTGATTTTGATGCCAATAAGTCTTGTTTTTGTGCATCGAGCTGTGCCTCAATAATATCCAAATTTGACCTGCTGTCGTCTAATTGTTTTTTAGTAATTGCCTTGTCTGCATATAATTTGGTATCTCTTTCCAAATCCTTTTGAGCTTTTTCTTTTCTTAAAACGACCGATTTGATAGCACTCTCTGCCGCCGAAAGGCTCATTTGGGTATTTTTTATAGCTGCTTCTGCACTTTCTACCTCCGTCAGCATTTGTTGATATACCGCTTGCATTTCTTCTAATGCCAAAATTTGCTCTTTCTTGTCAATAGTAACTAATAATTGTCCTTTCTTGACAGATTCGAAGTCTTTCAAATTGATGGTTTCGGCATATCCACTTACTCTCGATACAATAGGTACATTGTAGGTTTCGATTTGTGCATTGTCTGTTTTTTCAAAATGTTGGTTATAATTATACTTATTGTAAGCATAAATCGCAGCACTCAAAAGTACAATCAACAAGATTATTCTTGGAATGAAGCTCTTAAAAGACTTTTTTTCTTGATTTTTCATACTAAAAATGTATTTATTTGGACGAATGGTTGGTCTTAATTTGTTTTGAGGCACAAAGTAAACTAAGTTTACTAAATTAGTCAAGTATATTGACAATTATTAATTTTTGTTTAATTTTGTGTATGAATAATTATTAATTGAGTCAAAGACATGAACCATGAGCCATTACCAACTGCCATCGCCACTTTTAAATCCAATAAAAATCGATTATTGGGGCGATTATTGAATAAATCTTATCGTTATATGAGGGCTTTGGCGAGCGAATATTTAAGAGAAAGAGGATATGGAACACTTCGAGTAGGGCATATAGTAGCATTAGTAAATATTGACGCAGAAGGCTCAAATATCAATCACTTGGCTCTAGCAGCAGGCATGACAAAACAAGCCATGAGCAAAATCATCAAAGAGTTACAGTCAGAAGAGTATTTGATTGTCGAGAAAGACAAAAATGATGCAAGGGCTCTTATTGTCAAATATACCCCTAAAGGTCTTCAGGCTCTTTCGGATTTGAATGTTTGCATGAATCTTGTACACAAACAATTTGGAGAAATATTAGGTGAAGAAACTTTTGAATTATTGATGAATATTCTAAGTAATTTGGTTGAAGATTATGAAAATGTATATCTACCAAATCAGCCAAATCATGTAACTTTGCCAAATAATCTATTATTAGACAAATAATTAATGAAGATAAATGAAAGAAATTTTAGGGCGTTTTCAGTGGCGACATATCAAGCTTATTTTGATTACTTATGCACTTTTAGTCGGATTGCTGGTACTTTTTCAAAGGTTTATTTTATTACATCCAGAGAAATTATCAAAAGATTATTTTATTGACCTTCCACAAAGCACCGAATATGACTTAATCGTTGATTCAAAAATAAAAATCAATGGGCTAAGGTTTGCCACTAGGGATTCTGTATCGAAAGGAGTTGTGTTGTGTTTTCATGGAAACTACGGCAATGTGCTGGAATATGCCAATTTAGCCGAACAATTCACTAATTTAGGATACGATTGTGTTCTTTACGATTATCGGGGGTATGGAAAAACACCAGGAAGATTAGACGAGAAAAACTTCCTTTCCGATGCCAATCATGTCTTTAATAACCTCACAAGAAGATATGACCCAGACCAAATTATATTATATGGAACTGGCTTTGGCTGTGGTGCCGCCATCAAGGTTGCCTCAAAAAACAAGGTAAAAATGCTTATTTTGGAATCTCCTTATACAGATATACCCAAATTATATACCAATATTTTGCCTATATTTCCATTTGAGAAAGCTTCTGAATTTATTGTTCCTGCCATCGATTGGTTCGATAAAATTCGCTGTCGAGTCGAAATTTTTCATGGGAAATATAATCGATTCATTCCTTTATCACATAGCCAAGAATTGCTCGACAAAGCCCATCACCCTTCCAAGAATAAACTTACAATTATTGACGGAAGAAATCGTTTTGATGTCGAACAATCTGATATATACAAACAAAGAATTCAAGAAATTTTAAAATAAAAATTCAGCCGTGAATCAATGCTCACGATTGCGTTCACGGCTAATATCTCTTTCTTTGATACTATCTCGCTTGTCATAAAGCTTTTTACCTTTCGCCAATGCAATATCTAATTTTGCCAAACCTGCCTCATTAATAAACAAT
>CAYUFZ010000137.1:5780-7326 GCA_964444025.1 uncultured Emticicia sp. | reverse complement strand
TAATCTGGCCATACCACTTTCCTCCGAGTCAAACATTAGGAGTGTATCAATTTCGAGATATATGACGTAACAGAGCAATAAAAGTCACAGGGTAAAAGGATTTTTTTCTGAAATATGTTTGAGGGGGGCATCGTCTATCAATTTAGTTTTGGGAATAAATATCATTGCCTCAAAAATAGCGAAGAGCCAGCAATCTTGCAAAGGATTTTTTGAAAAAAACATCCGCAGCTCATTATCAATGTTGAGCTGCGGATGGTTGAAAAATGAGCAAAAAATTATATAGTTGGGCTGCCTGCTAGGATTTCTTCATCGGCAAAATCGGCAAATTTTTGAAAATTTTCTGCAAACATTATTGCCAGTTTTCGAGCTGCAATATCGTATTCGCTTGGATGTTGCCAAGTATTTCTGGGGTTTAGTATTTTGGAATCGACCTCCGGACAACTCTCTGGAATCTCAATACCGAAAACTGGGTGGCGATGAAAATTAACGTTTGTGAAGCTGTCTTCCAAGGCTGCCGTTATCAAAGCTCGGGTGTCTCTAAGCGACATACGTTTGCCGACACCATAGCCACCGCCTGTCATTCCGGTATTTATTAACCAAACATTTACTTGGTTTTCGTGAATTTTTTTGCCTAACAAAGCCGCATAGCGAGTGGGGTGCAAAGGTAAAAAAGCAGCTCCAAAACACGCCGAAAAAGTGGCTTGTGGTTCTTTGATGCCCATTTCTGTTCCGGCAACTTTAGAGGTATAGCCCGAAATAAAATGATACATGGCTTGCCCTACCGAAAGTTTGGCAATGGGAGGCAAAACACCAAAAGCATCGTACGTCAGGAAGAAAATATTTTTGGGTATTTTGCCCATCGATGGTTGTGCTGCATTGGGAATATAATGAATGGGATACGCCGTTCGGGTATTTTCCGTAACAGATTTATCAGCATAGTTGATTTGGCGAGTATTATGGAAGAATCGAGTATTTTCGACAATACTTCCAAAGCGTATTGCTTCAAAGATTTCCGGCTCTTTGTCATGGTTCAAATCAATGACTTTGGCATAGCAGCCCCCTTCAAAATTAAAAACAAAGTCGTCCGACCAGCCATGTTCGTCGTCTCCTATCAATTGTCGGTGAGGGTCGGCCGAGAGAGTGGTTTTTCCGGTACCCGACAAGCCGAAAAAAATAGCGGTATCGCCTTTTTTGCCGATATTTGCCGAGCAGTGCATGGATAGAACCTCATTTTGATGCGGTAAAATATAATTTAATGCGGTGAAAATTCCTTTTTTCATCTCTCCGGCATAGCCTGTTCCACCGATAAGCAAAATATTGCGGCTCATGTCGAGAGCAGTGAAGTTTTTTTGTCGAGTGCCATCGGTATTTGGGTCTGCCTCAAATTCTGGAATGCAGATAATGGTGAAATTGGCTTGAAATGCTTCAAGTTCTTGAGGGTTTGGGCGAATGAACATATTGTAGCAAAACAAATTTTGCCATGCTTGGGTATTGATGATGTCGAGATGAAGCCTATATTGAGAATGAGCGGCTGCAAAAGCTTGCC
>CAYUFZ010000137.1:4517-5770 GCA_964444025.1 uncultured Emticicia sp. | reverse complement strand
CGATAAATTTTCTTATCCGAAAGGAAATGTATCATTTTGTTTAATAATCCATCAAATTGTTTGGGTGATATTGGAATATTTATATCTCCCCAATGAACAGAATTGGTAGTTTTCTCGTCTTTTACCATAAATTTATCTTTGGGAGAGCGACCAGTAAATTTGCCTGTGTCACACATCAAAGCCCCAGTTTCGCTAAGGTATCCTTCTTTGTTTTGTAATGCCTCTTCGATTAATTCGGCAGGGGATAAATTACTTAAAATGGCTGTTGCTTGAATAGAATCGCCAATTTTTTCGATTATTTCTATGTTTTCTTCCATTGTGTACATCGTTTTGTTTGTTTGATGATAAAGCATTTAGAGGATTTGAATATAAAATAGATACCTTTAGAATTTATTTTCTATTCAAATATAAATTAAAATTTTTTGCGAAACAAGAAATTTTAGCGAATATTCGCAAATAAATAAAAATTGTATATTATTTAAAGTTTATATTGGAATAGTACAAATAAATAGAAGAAAATAGTAGGTATTAGAGAGGAGGCTTTTAGAAAATAGTACAGGCTTGTCTTTTGTAATCAGTATCTAAATTATGACAAAATCATTTGGGTCGTTTTATGCCTTTCTTAGAAAAGATTCTTCAATATTTTAACCGTGTTTTTGAAAAGAAAAAATACTCGTTAGATAATGTTTTGGGAAGGTAAAATTTGTATTTAAGAAAGAATCGCTTATCTTGTAATTGAGCAAAATTATAAGACTATGCGAAAGAAATTCACACTTTTAAGCGAATCCCCCGAAGCAATGTCGCAAATAGCGTTTATAACTCAATCGTTTATAATCGCAAAACAATATCTTAGAATTAATAATAAAAATGTCCGATGGTAGGGTTTATGCTTGCCACCAACGTAGGAGTATTGAATAAGTTGGGGAAATCGAAGCTCAAATGTTCAATCTACCACGGAAGCCCCACTTTCGCCAACTGTTGTTAGCTGTAGGTTTTTTTATTCAATTTTATCATCCAATATGTTATATAAACTCCACCAAAAATTCCAGGAATAAACCATCCATAGAAACTGGGAAAAAAATTATTCACAACAACAAATGCTGTTGTTGTTGAAATGTATCCACCAATCATTTTCCCTAAATGCAGTTTTAGCCAACCTTTTTTCAGTTTCTTTATGTCTTTGTATAAAACAAGGTCTCTAATTGAAAAAAATAGTCCAATGATATTAATTAATTTAAACTAATGAATAAATC
>CAYUFZ010000137.1:1745-4507 GCA_964444025.1 uncultured Emticicia sp. | reverse complement strand
AATTTTTTTGTTAAAAATAGGGTTGTAAAATATCATTATTAGTCCTGTGAAAATCATTGCCCAAGAAATTATTTTATCAATTATTATATTTCCATTATCCGTTCTAAAATTTAAAGCTCTTTTGCCAGTCAAAATAAAATAAGAACTAAATATGCCAATTGAAAATAAAAATGGACTTTTGTGTTTTGGTAAGACTGAAATTATTAACGCAGTTAGTGCTGAAAAAAGCATAGAATAATAAAATATCATCCCTGACTTTCTATGTATTTTATTTCCTTTTTTTGAAATAATTGATACCAAACCTGATAAAAGTGCAATTCCACCCAAAAATGCGTGAGTATAAATTAGGATTTGTATCATTTTCTCTATTTCCATTTCAGTTTTTTTATGCGGTTATTGGATTTATGTGTATTTGTCCTCCAACAGCTTTCAAGACTTTCATTATTGTTGAAAATTGCGGTTTGGAACCTTCCGAAAGTGCTTTGTACAAGCTTGGTCTGCTCATTCCAGTTTCTTCGGCTATTTTGGTCATACCAATTGCTTTTGCAATATGTCCAATTGCGGTAACAATTTCAGTATCATTGCCTTCTTTCAAAACTTCATTTAGATATTCGGCAATCATTTCGTTGCTGTCTAAATAATCTGCTATATCAAATTTTGATGTTTCCATTTTTATTTTTTTAATTTTTTCCAAATATCTTTTGATTTCTCAATGTCCTTTTGTTGGGTTGATTTATCTCCTCCAATAAGCAGAATGATAATTTTTCCGTCAGTTTCTTTAAAATATACTCGATAACCTTTTGCGTAGTCAATTTTCAATTCTCTGATGCCATCGCCAACTGGTTCACAATCTCCAAAATGTTCGTCTTTCTCTAATTTTTGAAGTCTGAACAGGGGTCTATCGTAAAAGTTTGGAAAAAAAAGGGCATAAAAAAAGCTCGAATAATCGAGCTTTTTGAATTTTGGTGGTGATGGACGGGATCGAACCGCCGACACAAGGATTTTCAGTCCTTTGCTCTACCAACTGAGCTACATCACCAATCACCACCGTTTCCCGTTGTTTGGGAATGCAAAATTAATAAATGATTTTGATATTCCAAATTTATTTGCAAAAAAAATAAAATATTTTTTTCGTCATGCTTTTTTCGTCTTTTTTTCGATATTTGTATAACATTATGCAAGCATACTAATTTAGTTGTTTTCATCACCTAAAAACCTTAAACTGATTCATTTATGGAAATATTCATGCAATTACTTTTTGTGGCTATTTTGGCGGCAGTTGTTTATTTGGTTCGTCAGAGGTATATTTTGATAAAAAAAACCATCTCCTTAGGGCAATCAATTCAGCTGAGTGCTAAGGCTTCGGAACGTTTTAAGTTGATGTTGCTTTTGGCATTTGGACAAAAAAAGATGTTCAATCGGCCAATTGTCGGTTTGCTTCATTTTTTAGTATATATAGGGTTTGTCGTTATTAATATCGAAATTCTTGAAATTCTAATCGATGGTATTTTGGGTACGCATCGTGTTTTTCTTGGTTTTTTGGGTGGAATATATGCTTATTTGATTGGCATTTTCGAGTATTTGGCTCTGGCTGTTGTTGTAGCATGTGTTATTTTTTTATTTCGCAGAAATGTGCTTGGAACTGCTCGTTTGCAAGTAAATCGACATAGAGAATTAAAAGGGTGGGCTGTCTTAGATGCCAATATTATTCTAATCAGCGAAATAGTATTGATGTGGTGTTTTTTGAGTATGAATGCCGCAGATGTTTTGCTTCAAGAGCGTGGGGTGGGGCATTATGCCGAGGCAATCACCGGAAATCTGTATATAAGTCAATATCTAAAGCCACTTTTCTCTGGTTTTTCAGATGGATTTCTGCTTATTTATGAGCGTTTGGCTTGGTGGATTCATATTGTTGGGATATTGTTGTTTGCTCTCTATGTTACGTATTCTAAGCACTTGCACATTATTTTGGCATTTCCGAATACGTATTTTTCGAGACTTAAACCAATTGGCGAAATCGAAAATATGCCAGCTGTGACAGCGGAGGTCAAGAGTATGTTGGGCTTGGGTGAATCGAGTACGGCGACTCAAGAAATTGGTCGATTTGGAGCAAAAGATGTACACGATTTGACTTGGAAAAATCTGATGGATGCTTATTCGTGTTCGGAATGTGGTAGATGTACCTCTGTTTGTCCGGCAAATATCACAGGAAAACAGCTTTCGCCTCGTAAAATCATGATGGATACCCGTGACAGATTGGAGGATTTGCAGCAAAATTGGCTCAAGTCCGACCGCTCGGTTTCCATCGAAAAATTTGATGATGGAAAGACTTTGTTGAACGACTATATTTCGGAAGAGGAATTGTTGGCTTGTACGACTTGCAATGCTTGTGTGCAGGAATGTCCCATCAATATTAGTCCATTGGATATTATTATTCAGCTCCGACGCTACAATATTATGGAAGAGTCCAAGGCTCCTGGTTCTTGGAATGCGATGTTTTCAAACCTCGAAAACAACATGGCTCCTTGGAAATTTTCTCCTTCTGACCGTGATAGCTGGACAGCAGAACTAAATAAATAGTACAATTTTTAGAAACATTTAAGGATTTCAATCTTTGAATAATTATATTTTTTCTAATTATACGAAAAAAATATTTGTTTTTTTGAACAATTTATTAGGCTTTTCGTTTGGTAATATGAAGATAATTTATTTATCTTTACATAACAACATCTATTTTTGGTACATTATTTGTGTGCTTTACT
>CAYUFZ010000137.1:0-1735 GCA_964444025.1 uncultured Emticicia sp. | reverse complement strand
CAATGTTAATGCAGTGGGTACTTTTTATGCCGCTATTGTTGCCGATTGCCATCGTGAGTGGAGCGGTTGACGGAATGAAGAAAGTTTTTGAGCGTGCGTCTGCGGATATTACCGAATCTGAGGTTATATCTTGAGGAGAGAATGTTTTATTAATATTTTGGAAGAAAGCTATTCTATTATGAATGGCTTTCTTTATTTTTTTTGCCATTTTTTTTAAATCATTGCAATGTTATGCTACGAATTTATCCATCTCTTTTGCCTTAAAATTCAACAAAGTACATCTTCAATCGAAGCAAGTGTATCGTTTTGGCCTCGTGAAAGATTTTGTCATTGTATCTTTAAATAAACAAATCAATCCTTTTTTTGCTTTTATAAGCAACTACACTATTCAACTCAAAATGCTTTTGGATTTTGAATAAAACCAATCGCTTCGTTACTTTGTAAATAAATAAACGAAAATGATGAAAAAAATACTATTAATAAGTGTATTGTTTGTATGGTCTTGCCAAAAAAAAGAGGCAGATTTAGGTAATTTCGATTTGAAAAGTTTCAAAACTGATAGGGGAGGATGTGAAGGAAAACGAGAAAAGTTAGTAGAGGACTTGAAAACTCTTCGTTCCAAAATTCTTGGTTTAACAGAAAATCAGATTGTTGAAAATTTTGGAAGGTATGATTTTCAAATATTGAATCGTCGCAATGAAAAAATCTTTGTTTACTACCTCGAAAAAGGACCACATTGTGAATTTATCCAAAATCAAACCAATGCCAAGTCGATGGTATTGTATTTCAATGCGGCAAGTTTGGTGAAGGAAGTGTCATTTCAAGCAGGAAGCCCAATTTAATTTTTTAACAAAAATTGAAAAAAAATTTTGTTTTATCTTTTCATTCTTTATTTTTGTAGCACAAACAAACAATTTGTCAAAATATTATAATAAAATGATTCATTCTGCAAACATAGTAAAATTCTGGTGGTGGCGTCCAACTCAATAAGAGTGAACAGGATTCCTATGTATTTGCATTGAAATATTGTCAAACGGCTTACTGTTCATTGCAGTAACCCGTTTTTTTTCTTTAATAATGTATTATGAAATCAAATTTTAAAATATCAACTCGTTATAAACAACTTTTAGCGGACACCATTACACCCGTAGGTATTTACATGCGTCTGCGTGGCCAATTTCCAAAATCTGTTATTTTAGAAAGTGCAGATTATCAAGCCATGCACAATAGCTTTAGTTATATTGCTTGTGATGAGGTGGCAAGCTTTCAATTGGATAACAACCAGGTAATACAAAAATTCCCGAATGGGACAGAAGAGTCGTTTGTGTTGTCGGAAAGAAAAGATGGTGTAAAAGCTCTTCAGGCATTTGCCTCAAGATTTGATAATCCGAAATCCGAATTTCCTTTTATTTCAAATGGTTTGTTTGGGCATATTACGTATGATTCGGTTGAATATTTTGAAGACATAGAAATTCAAGACAAAAGCCCCGAAACCGCTATTCCGCAAATTCTTTACAGGGTCTATCGTTATGTAATTGCTATCAATCATTTTAAAGATGAATTGTATATATTCGAACACGCTTATACGTCTGATGGAGAAGAGCCGAGTTTTGTACAAGATGGATTGGAAACTTTGGAGTTTTTTGTTAAAAATCCAAAAAATGTCAATCCGAAATTTAAAGCAGATACGCTAGAATCCACAAACATTGAGGAAGAAGAAATGCGTGACATTATC
>CAYUFZ010000136.1:6794-7364 GCA_964444025.1 uncultured Emticicia sp. | reverse complement strand
CCAAACCATTCAAACCAACACTTCCTGTAAACTTGAAGTTTGCAGTATTGTCTGTTGTAGCTCCTGATTCGAAAGCATCTGAACAACCATCTCCATCACTATCTAAATCCAATCGATTGGGAATTCCATCTTTATCGGTATCTATGTCTTCACAAATCTTCTCTTGAAAATATAACTCAGTTGCCCAGCCTCCTCCACCTGTGCCACTTATTCCATAAATACGATACTTGCTATATGATAACTGGTTACCTAGCATAATAAATTTATTCGATACATTACTAGCATAAACCCCAGTACTATTAGTTACGCCTTGATTCGAAACTATATCTGTCCAAGTCATCCCATCATTCGAACCTTGTATCTTATAAGTGGCAGTTAATGATAACGTTGTCTGCGTTGCATAATTCCCCAACTCTATCATTGTCAGCAATTTAGAAGATTGAAAGTTAATTTGTAAAATTGTTTGATTTGCAATATTTGTTGCTGTTGACAAATTTGAAACATAATTATTCCCATCCAAACCATCTAATAAATTTGGAAGTTCTAACAATGTTGGCTCAAAACGCAAAT
>CAYUFZ010000136.1:2242-6784 GCA_964444025.1 uncultured Emticicia sp. | reverse complement strand
CCAACTACCAAATTACTAACATTGAATTCAGAACTCTCATTCCAAAAGCCATTCTGAAACACAATAGAATAAAATGCCCCGCCTTCAGGACTTGCAGGTGTATTAGCTGCCAATGCAGACCAAGTAGTTAGCATCAAATCAGGACTAGCATTAACAGTATTTAAGCAACCATAATTCGTTATCCCCAAAGATTGTTGGCTACCAAATGTTCCATCAAAACAAAGTGTTTGTCGTATTTCACACTCATCTGTATCTAAGACTCCATCATTGTCATCATCAATGTCAATGTCGTCTGTTATACCATCGCCGTCGGTATCTGTCACTGCCGTTAGGTTTTGTTTAATCGGTAGAGGATTATTCGAAACAAAAGCTTTTTTTTTCTTTTCTTGCTTCGGCACTTGTTGGGATACTACCAAATGGGGAATTAGTCCTGCTATAAGTACAAGTATAAATAATAGGCAATGTCTTTTCATGACAGTTTTCATGAGCGAATGTTTTAGTTTTTATAGCTTTTGTAAAATGCTTACTCTAAAAAAAATAAAGCAAGTTTAAAACCATCACTATTATCTAAAACGACATTTTAATTACCAAAAAGGTTTTTTTGCCTATTTTAATCAAAAATCAGAGCATTTTTACACAGAAATGACCAAAAAATTATTATTCAAAAAACATAACTATTCATATATTTTATATAACTATAAATACACATCACCTTTTTTATTCGTTCGTCACCTTTTTTTATCTACTAATAAATATTATTCTTCACTTGGCATGATTTTTGAAAAGCACTGACCTCTCTAAGGTTTTCTTCTCATCTCAAAAAGGAAACCACTCATCTCTGAGTGGTTTCCTAGCACTTCTTATATCATCTATTTGAGCCATACAAACAGCAACATACAGCTAAAAAAAAGCCCTTGTATCGAATGTTACAAGAGCTTTTCAAAATGATTTATTCCCACTCAATGGTGGCTGGTGGTTTCGAGCTAATGTCATAAACCACACGATTCACTCCTTTGACTTTATTGATGATTTCGTTTGAAATATCAGCTAAAAACTCGTACGGCAAATGAGCCCAATCGGCTGTCATGCCATCGATACTCGTGACAGCTCGCAGGGCGACTACCCGCTCGTAAGTCCGCTCATCACCCATTACTCCTACACTTTGAACAGGCAATAACATCGAGCCAGCTTGCCATACTTGCTCATACAAGCCATAATTTTTCAGACCATTGATGAAGATATAATCGACTTCTTGTAAGATTTGTACTTTTTCAGCCGTTACATCTCCCAAAATTCGTATGCCCAAACCAGGCCCAGGAAATGGATGTCTGTTGAGAATCGTATTTGGAATTTCTAAAGCACGACCAACTTCCCTAACACCATCTTTAAACAATAATCTGAGTGGCTCTACCACTTGTAATTTCATAAAATCGGGCAATCCCCCTACGTTATGATGCGATTTTATGGTTGCAGAAGGCCCTTTTACCGAAACCGATTCTATTACATCAGGGTAAATAGTCCCTTGTCCCAACCATTTTGCCCCTTCAACTTTATGAGATTCTTCATCAAAAACCTCGATAAATGTTTTTCCAATGGCTTTTCTCTTCGCTTCAGGGTCTGTCAATCCTTCAAGTGCTTTATAAAACTTCTCCTTGGCATCTACTCCAATCACATTCAAGCCTAATCCTTTGTAAGATTCCAATACCTCCTCAAACTCATTTTTTCTAAGCAAACCATTATCAACAAAAATACAATATAAATTTTTGCCGATGGCATGATGAATCAAGGTGGCAGCAACCGACGAATCTACCCCACCAGACAAGCCCATGATTACTTTATCATTGCCTAATTTTTGCTTCAATTCCGCCACACTCTCATCTACAAAAGAAACTGGTGTCCATGTTTGAGAACATTCGCAAATATCCACCACAAAATTTTTCAGGATTATTTTCCCATAGACCGTATGAGTGACCTCCGGGTGAAATTGTATGCCATACACCGATTGGTTATTTAGCTTATAAGCCGCTACTTTTACCGTTTCGGTCGAGGCAATGATGGAAGCATCAGAAGGTGCAGCGGCAATGGTATCGCTATGCGACATCCAAACTTGCGAACCATCTGGAATGTCTTTAAACAAAGCAAAACGATTGTCGATTTTATTCAAAATTGTCCTGCCATATTCTCTTATGGTCGAAGGTGTCACTTCTCCTCCACCAGTCTGAGCCATCATTTGAGCTCCGTAACAAATGCCAAGCACGGGTACTTTTGAAGCAATTTCTTGCCAATTGACAATCGGAGCTTCTTCTTCTCTAACCGAACACGGACTCCCCGAAAGAATGACACCTTTGACAGCATCGGTAATGGGCGGGATTTTATTGAAGGGATGAATTTCACAATATACATTTAATTCTCTCACTCTACGAGCAATTAATTGAGTCAATTGTGAACCAAAATCAAGGATAATTATTTGTTCTGTCATGATTGCGTTTCTAAAATGCAAATTTAGGCTAATTTGATACTTTCTGCAAACTTATTAAAACAATTTGCACCAAAAACAAGAAAAACTACTAGACAGGTGTCTTTTCGAGTTAAATATTCTTTAGATAGTATTGAATCCTTAGAATTGAAAATAAATAAACTGTGCCGGCTTATCGAAGACTCCCAAAATCAAAAAAACAAACGCCCCTGTCAGATAGATGCTCCAACGAATATAGAAATTTTGACAAGAAACCCAACGACGAATCGAATGAGTTCTTTGAAATAAGTGAATGATTTCCATAAAAACGATGAGCATCATTGCCAATACAAACTCTAGGGTTTCAAAGCCAAGAAAAACATTCTTTTTCAAAAATTCCCGATTGAACCAATCACCCAAAGCGGGTAAATCTGCAAAAGCATGTGTCAGTAAATGGCGGCATTGGCTCATTTCCAGATAATCTGCCCGAAAAAACAGCCAAGCAAAACTTACCAACAAAAACGTAACAATCACATGAATGGATTTATATAAAATAGGCATACGAATGATACCAGTGAGTCGAAAAAATTGTTCTTGAAGCGACTTTGTAAGTGAGCCAATAATCAAATAAATGCCGTGCAATGCCCCCCAAATCAAAAAATTCCAATTTGCCCCATGCCACAGACCGCTGATGGTAAAAACAAAAAATAAATTAAAATATTGACGATACTGCCCCTGACGATTCCCCCCCAATGGAATATACAAATAATCCCTGAACCAAGTAGATAAAGAAATGTGCCACCTTCGCCAAAACTCTGAAATTGTTTTGGAAAAATAAGGTCTATCGAAATTTTTCATCAATTTAAAACCCATCACTTCGGCAGTTCCTAATGCAATATCTGAATATCCCGAAAAATCGCAATAAATCTGAAAAGAAAAAAAGAACGTCGCCACCCAAATAGGTACTCCAGAATATTCTGTCGGAGAATTATAGACTTTATCTACGAAAATCGCCAATCGGTCGGCAATGACTACTTTTTTGAAAAGCCCCCAAGCCATCAGCTGAAGACCACTGACAATCCGTTGATAATCAAAAAGATGTACTTGATAAAATTGTGGTAAAACATTCTGTGGACGCTCAATTGGCCCCGCCACCAATTGCGGATAAAACATCACATACAAAGCATAAATGCCAAAGTGTTTTTCTGCCGTTTGATTCCCTCGATAAACTTCAATGGTATAGCTCATCGCTTGAAATGTATGAAACGACAAGCCTATCGGCAAGATAAAATCCAATAATTTAAAATGAGCAATATTTGATTGCCCCAATGCCAAAATTGCAAAATTTGTATATTTAAATATTGCCAAAACACCGATATTGGCACACAAACTCAAGACCAAAAACATACGCCTTCGGATGCCCGAAGATTGCTCGATAAAAATACCCGCCCAATAATCGACCACAATCGTAAAACCCAAAATCAATAAATATTCAGGCCTAAATGCCATATAAAACACACAACTCGATGCCAAAAGCCACCACCAACGATGCCTATGATTCAAGACAAAATAAATAACCGTTACAATCGGAAAAAATAAAAGAAACTCAATGGAATTAAACAGCATATTTTTTAATATTAGAAATCAATCTATTGATTATTTTAATTCTTTTGCCAATAAATGAACAATTTTTTGTGTACGAATTTCACCCCCTTTTTGGGTCAAATGAAATACCATATCTTGGCACAAAGAATCAGGAAAAACGAAGTCTTCTACCGTTCCTAAAATTTTGAAATGGGCCCCTTCGTGCAATTCTTTTTCCATTTTTGCAAGAATTTCATGGTCATAACGATACGATGAAGCCGCATAAGAAGGAAACGTATAAAAAACCTTAACCCCTTTTTTGTTCATCTCATCAGTAAATTTATTCATATCAGCAATCGCCTCTTTCAGTGAAGCTTTGTCGTTTATTTCTGCCCGAGGTATTTTTTTTAGCGGTGGATTATTATAATGACTGACTAAATCGCCATAACGATTGACCCCTTTTCTAAAAAAAATACTCGAAGAATCCTCGATAGATGGAGCTG
>CAYUFZ010000136.1:0-2232 GCA_964444025.1 uncultured Emticicia sp. | reverse complement strand
GCTGAGAATTTTGAATCAAACGAAAGTCTCAACACTTTTTTAAAATTACCCAAGCGAACCTGAGCATTTTCGCCTATATATTCAAAAATATTCTCATATTCATACCATTCCCTTGCTTTGGGGAAAAAGCTCTGCAACGTAATTTTCTCTTGCACAGACCCTTTGCTTGAAATAATATATTCAAAACCCATCAGCACAATATCGCCTTGATGCAAATGAGGTTTGAGCTGTTTGAGCATAAAATCCGTGCCATAATTATAATGTAAAGCCATATTGACTACCGGAAGATGAAACGAGTCTTCGAGCATTTTAGAATGAATGCCATAGGCAAAATTAGAGCCAGCAATGAGTACCATTTTCGGAGAATCCAAACGCTCAAGCCTTTGGTATTTATCAATAAATGCTGCTGTATAAGACTCCCCCAACTCCCTTTCTCCATAGGGATTACACCAATAAAATACCTCTATTACTCCCCAAGAAAGCAAAAACAAACACAGGCATTTAATCAAAAGTACTTTAATATCTTTCATTATTGTTCTAAAAAATCAATGTTTACATTAAATTCTCACCGATGTCGAATCAAATAAATTATTATGTGGAAACAAAATTTGATATTTTTGCAAAAAAACAAAACATGAACCTTTCCAGATTTATTGCCCAAAGAATACAAAATTCACAAAGACAATCATTCACGAGTACCGTGACTAAAATTGGTATCGCAAGCATCGCTATCGGGCTTGCCGTGATGATTGTGTCTTTTTCTATTCTGATTGGTTTTAAAAAAACGATTCAATCCAAACTATTTACCCTAAGCTCCCACATTCAGGTCAGCAAAATTACATTGAATCAGTCGTTTGAAGAAACTCCAATGCCAATAAATACAAATTTTTATATAAAAACTCAAAAAAAATCTGAAATAAGGCACATTCAGGCGGTTGCGAACAAAGCAGGTTTATTAAAATCGGCGGATGAACACATCGGAGTGATGATAAAAGGAGTCGGAAAAGATTATGATTGGAACTTATTTAAAGAAAATTTAATTGCCGGCAGAACCTTGCAGACAGATTCCGTCGAAGGCTTGCCAGAAATCATCATTAGTAAAAAAATTGCCGATAAATTGAGACTCAAGCTCAACCAAGAAGCACATCTATATTTTATCCAATCTCCCCCAAGAATCAGAAAAGTAAAAATTGTAGGAATTTATGATACAGGTTTGGAAGAATTTGATAAAAATTACATTTTAGGCAATTTGGCATTGGTTCAAAAAATGAATAATTGGGAGGGGAATATATGTGGGCATTATGAAATTTACCTAAAAGAATTTGAGACCATCGACATAGATGCCTCTTCAATAAGCAAAACCCTCGATATAGACCAACAATTGCTGAAAGTAACCGATATGTTTCCGGCAATTTTTGAGTGGCTTGGTTTGATGGACAGAAATATTCTTATCATCATCATCTTGATTTTACTTGTTGCTGGATTTAATATGATTTCAGTCTTATTGGTTATGATGATGGAACGAACTCCCATGATTGGTATTTTGAAAGCCTTAGGAGCCACAGACCAAAAAATTCGCAACATTTTTGTTATTAACGGAATAAAAATTTTGGTGAGAGGCTTAGTTATTGGAAATATTTTAGGCATTGGGCTATCATTTATCCAAAAATACTATCAAATCATCCCCTTGGAAGCAGAAAGCTATTATATGAATTTTGTACCAATTGAGCTGAATTGGCAAATTATTTTATTGCTGAATGTGATGACAAGCATTATTGTCTCTGCTGTCATCACCATTCCCACATTTATTGTTTCTAAAATGAATTTAGTGGATGCCATCAAATTCAAAAAATAATATTTATGCCTCAACTTTTGAATCATCTTTGAAAATAATCATAAATATCAGCAATACAGCAGCAGAAATAAAGGCAGGCACCATCCAGACGCCTGTCCAATCGTGGGTCGCCACACCCTCTTTTTGTATTGTATAGATATCCAAAACCTTTCCCGACAAAACCGAGCCAATACCCATACCGATGCCGTAAGTAGCCAAAGTGATTAGTCCCTGAGCTGAGTTTTTGATTTTTTCGCCTGCCTTGTTGTCTGTATAAATTTGCCCCGTCACGAAGAAGAAATCGTAGCAAACCCCATGCAACACAATAGCCAAATACAACATCCACTCCGAACTAATGCCATCACCGTATCCGAAACACACAAAACGAATAATCCAAG
>CAYUFZ010000135.1:0-7372 GCA_964444025.1 uncultured Emticicia sp. | reverse complement strand
GGAGTTGTTAAAGCTATTAAAGTAAAAACTGGAGAGAGTGTCGAGAAGGGGCAATTAATCATTGAGTTTGAATAACATTATTTTTTAGGGCAAACACTGAGGTTTGCCCTAAAAATATTTTATCATACAGATTCAATCTGTTCGATAAATGGCTGTTTTCGCAGGCGTTTTCCGGTTGCTTTGAAAATAGCATTGGCAACAGCCCCACCTGTCGGTGGCAATGCAGGCTCTCCCAAGCCAGTCGGGTCTATGCCATTATTGACAAAATGTACGTCTATTTCCGGAATTTCATTTAATTTAATAATCTTAAATGAATTAAAATTTTGTTGTTGAGGAATGCCGTCTTTAAAAGTCAAGTTTCCGAAAAAAGCATGCCCAATTCCATCGACAATACCACCCATTACCTGATTTCTTGCCCCACTCTGATTGACCACAATGCCACAATCTACCGCCGCATAGACTTTTTGTAAAATAGGTTTTCCTTTTTTCATCACTACTTCTGCCACTTGTGCCACGTACGAAGCGTGCGAAAAGTAAACACTAAAACCTAATGAGATACCCTTTTTCTTCTTATTCCAAGAAGATTTTTCTGCCACCAATTCAATGACAGCCCTCATTCGGTCTATGTCGTATTTAATAGCACCCACTGGCTGTTTTTTAGCTTTTTCCAACAATTCTAGCCTTAGCTGAATCGGGTCTTTAGCTGCTGCTTGAGCAACTTCATCTAAGAAAGATTGTTCTGCAAATGCCAAAAAATTAGTGATTGGAGCCCGCCATGGGCCAGTAGTGATGGCAGATTTATGCTCGACGGAATCAATCAATAAATTTGGAACAGCACCCGATGGGAAATTATCTTGTCGAGTTGGATTCCCCGAATTAATTCCTACCCCCCTCAGGTGATAAGCCATTATATTGCCTTCTTTATCTAATCCGGCACGGAATTTATACCTAACAGCCGGACGGTAACTCCCCCCCGCCATGTCGTCTTCTCGGGTCCAAATGACTTTTACGGGTTTTTTCATTATATTGGAGACCTCCACCGCCTCCAATACATAATCCGTACCCAAACGTCTTCCAAAACCTCCGCCCATACGAGTCAATGCTACACTTACTTTTTCGGGAGAAATATTCAATAATTTAGCAGTTTGATTTTGAGCTGCTTGAGGGGTTTGAGTCGGTCCGACCAATTCCACCCCATCTTCTCTGACATGGGCAAAGAAGTTCATAGGCTCCATGGGGTTATGTGGTAAAAACGGACATTGAAATTCGGCCTCTACTATTTTTGCTGCTTGGGCAAATGCCTGCTCCACATCTCCTTCTTTTCTCCTTACTTCTGCTTTTCCATTTTTCATCAAGTCTTCGAAAATTTTATCATGATCCGATGAATTTTCTAGGGTAGATGCTTTTTCCCAGTCAATTTTTACAAGTTCACGAGCTTTCTTAATTTCCCAAGTAGATTTTCCGACAATGGCAACTTTATCTTTAAATGATACAACATCAATAATACCAGGCATTTTTTTTGCTTCAGAGGCATCAAAACCTTTGAGTTTTAAGCCAAAAGCAGGCGGACGCTGAATCATTGCCATGACCATCCCTTCCCGATAAAAATCTATTCCAAAAAGTGGTTTTCCACTCAAAATATCTTGGTTATCAACCCCTTTTACAGTGCTTCCGATTAGTTTGAAAGAAGCGTTATCTTTGAGTTTTACTTCGGTAGGAGGCGAAAGTCGAGAGGCTTCTGTGGCTAGTTCTCCATAAGAAATCTTTTTCCCTGTCGAACGATGGATAACCATACTATTTTCGGTAACGCAATCTGCTGCAGAAACACCCCAACGTTTAGCTGCCACTTCCACCAGCATCAAGCGAGCTGTCGCACCAGCTTTACGAAGACGTTGCCAAGAATGTGGAATAGAACCGCTTCCTCCCGCTACCTGGCGTTCAAAATTTTTTGTATCCAAAGGGGCTTGTTCTACCTTCACCTGCTTCCAATCAACGTCCAATTCTTCTGCCACAATAATCGGAAAAGCAGTTTTAATCCCTTGCCCTATCTCAGGATTTGGCGAGAAAATTGTCACAATTCCATTCGGATTGATGGATAAATAAGCATTAAAATGAATAGAATCCAATGCTGTGGAGGAAGCCGCCATTGCTTCATTTCCAAACCAATCAAAAGCCAAGACCAAACCTCCTGTACTTAGGGCGACGGATTTTAGAAAATCCCTTCTGCCATTATTCATATTTTTTGTCATGAGAGTAAAATTCAGTTGAAACCATTGACTATTTTTTACTTGCCAATAAAACAGCCTCTTTGATGCGATGATAAGTTCCGCATCTACAGATATTATTCGACATTGCTTCTTCAATTTCAGCCAACGAAGGTTTGGCATTTTTTTTCAAAAAAGCAGCAGCAGTCATCATTTGTCCAGCCTGACAATAGCCACATTGTGGCACATCAAGTTCGTCCCAAGCTTGCTGTACAGGGTGATTAATTGATTCGGACAAGCCTTCTATCGTTGTGATTTTAGCATCCGCTACTGTCGAAATAGGCAAAACACACGAGCGAGTTGCCTCTCCATTGATATGAACCGTACAAGCTCCGCATTGAGCAATTCCGCAACCGTATTTTGTTCCTAAAAGCCCTAAATGGTCTCGTAAAACCCACAAGAGAGGGGTGTCTTCAGAAACCTCGACTTTCATGGTTTTGCCATTAATTGAAAGAGAATAGTTTGCCATGATGTTTTTGATTTATTTTCAATTAAAATTACAAAATAAACACAAAAAATCACCATTTTGTTGCTCAAAATCATAAATTAAGACCAACTCATGGAATTTGGCGATGATTGGAGAATAAAAAGCTTTTGAATTAAGAAGCGAGGTCTTTGAGGGTTTTTTTGTCGCAATACAGGGTTCGATGAGGAAAACGCTCAATTAGTTCAAAATCATGCGTAGCCATCAAAACTGCCGTATTTGATTTTTTATTGATGTCTAAAAATAATTTTAGAATTTCTACCGACATTTCGGGGTCTAAGTTTCCGGTAGGTTCATCTGCCAACAAAATTTCTGGTTTGTTCAATAATGCCCGGGCAATTCCTACCCTTTGTTGTTCCCCTCCCGAGAGTTGATGCGGCATTTTATGAAGAATATCGGGGAGATTGACTTGGTTTAAAACCTCAACAATACGTACATTCATTTCATCTTTATTTTCCCAGCCCATGGCTTTTAGGTAAAAAAAGAGATTTTTCTGAATATCTCTGTCGCCAAGTAATTGAAAGTCTTGAAAAACGATGCCGATTTTTCGACGAAGTTTGGGTAAATCAGAGCGTTTGAGGGAATGTAAATCAAAACCTACTACTTTTCCTATTCCTTTTTCAAGCCATAAATCCCCATACAAAGTTTTGAGAATAGAAGATTTTCCACTGCCCGTTCTACCAATCAAATACACAAATTCTCCCGGTTGAATAGTAAAACTCACCTCCGACAAGACTACTTGGTCTTGTTGATAAATTGACGCATTTTGTAGAGAAATGACAGATTCCATATAAAAAAAAGAATTATTTTCGATAATTGTTTAATCAAAGACAAATTTAAAGAAAAACATTAAAAAAAGAATATAAAGATTTATTAACTCTCTTTTAAATTCGATTCTTTAAAAAACTAGATAGCCATCGAAAATAATTCTTTTGATATTTTATTGATTATTGATTGGCTTTTGCGTGGTCAGCTAAGAATTTTGCCAAACCAATGTCTGTCAAAGGATGGCTTGCCAAGGCTAAAATAGCAGACAAAGGACCCGTCATTACATCTGATCCAAGTTTAGCACATTGAATTATGTGCAAAGGATGACGAACCGAAGCTGCCAAAATTTGAGTTTCAAAGCCATAATTATCATAAATTGTACGAATATCTTCAATCAGAATCATTCCATCCGACGAAACATCGTCTAATCTTCCGATAAACGGCGACACATAAGTAGCTCCAGCTTTGGCTGCCAATAAAGCTTGACCAGCAGAAAATACCAAGGTACAGTTTGTTTTGATACCTCTTTCAGAGAAATATTTAATAGCCTTGATTCCCTCTTTGGTCATTGGGATTTTGACAACAATTTGCTCGTCAATTTCAGCTAATTCTTCTCCTTCCGCAATCATTCCATCAAAATCAGTAGCAATTACTTCTGCACTGACATCCCCGTCCACAATGTCACAAATGGCTTTGTAGTGACGCATCACATTATTTTTTCCGGCGATTCCTTCTTTAGCCATCAACGATGGGTTGGTAGTTACACCATCTAATATTCCAAGGTCTTGAGCCTCCTGAATGTCTTTGAGAGAGGCGGTGTCAATAAAAAATTTCATGAAAATTGAAACCCCGAATTCCCTGATTAAGGAATTTTTTGTTGGGAGCTTTTCAGTTTTTGGGGTTATTTAAAACTTCAAGCTACAAATATTTTATTCAAGAAATGCAAAAAAAAAGGCAAATTCACCGCTCAACCACAGTACCCTTGCTTCGGTCAAGACCTGGGGGATTCAGCAGGAGCTGGTAATTTGCCGACACAAAATTACAAAAATTTATAGACGATGCAAAAAAAAAATTACAATTTCATGGCATATATTCTTAAACCATTGATAAACAAGGAGCTATATTTTAGAATTTTAATTTTAATTTGAACAAATCACTTTTTTTGATTTCATTTGAATATTAATTGTACATGTATCATCCTATAAATACAACCAATATTATGGCACAGAAAATTTTACTTTGGTTTTTTATCGTTTTATTTTTGATTTTTGCAGGGGTTCAATACAATGACCCAGACCCTTATATTTGGATACCAACGTACTTGATTCCGGCATATTTATGCTACTATAAGTTGCAGGGGAAAGGCGATAGGGTTTTGTTTTTTAGCATTGGTCTCTTGTTTTTGATGTGGGCAATCAATCAGTTTCCTCCTGCTTGGGAAGGCGTTTTGCTGAATCAAGGCATGAAAACGGTCAATATTGAATTAGGAAGGGAATCGCTCGGCTTGGGAATTTGTACCATTGGTATGTGGTTTTGTGCCATTTTAAAATAAGAGTCTGTTATTTTCGACTTATGTTATATTTCCCAAAACAAAGGCAGCTTATTTATTGAAATGGGTTGCCTTTGCTTGTATTCAAGGATTATTTGATTTATTTTCGATAATAAATGCCCGTTTATTGGAGAGGCTTTGAGGCAATCTTCTCGAGTATTTCCGTGATTTAATGCCCCAATAGCTCCTCGATGTTTTATGTTTATGTAAAAATTCCAATTGTTTTTATAATTTTTTTATTAAAATCACTTTTCGCTGAGAATTCATACGGATTTCATTCTTAACAAATTATTAATATTTGTAGTTTTGTGTAATAATAAAAAATAGTTCAAACACTGCATATTCACTCATTGACAATCTACTGATGAAAGTAAATCTTACCGCTCAAGAGTCTTTTGAATTTCGTCACCATGGCAAAAGCGAACAAGAGCTTCAAGCCATGCTTCAAACTATTGGAGTAAAAAATTTAGACCAACTGATTGACGAAACAGTACCGCCACAAATTCGAATAAAAAATGTTTTGAATTTGCCACAAGCAAAATCAGAAATCGAATTTTTGACAGATTTTAAAAAATTAGCCCAAAAAAATAAAATTTTTAAGTCATTCATTGGTACAGGCTATTACGAAACACTTGTTCCGAATGTAATTTTAAGAAATATCCTCGAAAACCCAGCTTGGTACACCGCTTATACGCCTTATCAAGCGGAAATTGCCCAGGGAAGGTTAGAGATGTTGCTTAATTTTCAAACGATGGTTATTGAACTAACGGGTATGGAAATTGCCAATGCGTCTTTGTTGGATGAAGGTACGGCTGCCGCAGAAGCAATGACGATGTTGCATAGTTTACGCCCTGCAACAAAGAAAAATGCAGATGTATTTTTTGTATCTGAACTTTGCCACCCTCAAACCATTGATTTGGTGATTGGCCGTGCAAAACCCTTAGGTATTGAGGTTGTTGTGGGGAACCATGAAACATTCGATTTGACCCAAGAAAATCTCTATGGGATGTTGCTTCAGTATCCAGCAAGTAATGGGCAAATTTTTGATTATACAGATTTGATTGCAGCAGCCCACGAATCAAATGTATTTGTGTCGGTAGCCGCCGATTTGATGGCACTAACTTTATTGATGCCTCCGGGAGAAATGGGGGCAGATGTGGTCGTAGGCTCGGCTCAAAGATTGGGTGTTCCGATGGGGTTTGGTGGACCACATGCGGCATTTTTTGCGACCAAAGACGCTTTCAAGAGACAAATACCTGGCAGAATCATTGGGGTTTCGGTAGATTCTCAGGGAAATAGAGCTTTGAGAATGGCACTTCAAACCCGTGAACAACACATTAGAAGAGAAAAAGCAACTTCTAATATTTGTACAGCTCAGGTTTTACTTTCGGTGATGGCAGCGGCGTACGGCGTGTATCACGGAGCAGAAGGATTGAAAAACATCGCATGGAAAATTCATGGACTTGCCAAGCTTTTTGCAGAATCTGTACAAGGTCTTGATTATCAAATAAGTACAAGTGAATATTTCGATACATTGACCATTCAAACCAACCTTTCAGAGAAAATTCGTGAGATTGCAGAGAGGCATGAAGTCAATTTGAGATATAATAGTGATGGAAGTGTAGCAGTTTCGTTTGATGAGGGCAAAACATTAGAAGATGTAAGTACCTTATTGAAAATCTTTGCGGAAGCAAAAGGATTAGCTCTGACGATTCAGCCAAAGAATGAAATTGAGGTAGATTTTGGAGATAAATTGGCCAGAAAATCGACATTCATGCAACACGAGGTATTCAAGCAATACCAAACAGAACATGAAATGTTGCGTTATCTAAAATCATTGGAAACCAAAGATTTATCATTGGTACATTCGATGATTTCCTTGGGTAGTTGTACAATGAAATTGAATGCAACTGTGGAAATGATACCCGTTACTTGGCCTGAATTTGGAAATATTCATCCGTTTGCTCCAAAAAATCAGACAGAAGGCTACCAACAATTATTTGAAGATTTGGATAAATGGCTTTGTGAAATTACGGGATTTGCGAAAATGTCTTTACAGCCGAATTCTGGTGCTCAAGGAGAATATGCTGGTCTGATGGTGATTCGAGCATACCATGAAAGTAGAGGAGAAGCACACCGAAATATTGCCCTAATACCATCGTCTGCCCACGGCACCAATCCTGCTTCTGCCGTAATGGCAGGAATGAAAGTGGTGGTGAGCAAATGTGATGAAAAAGGAAATATTGATGTAGCTGACTTAAAAGCCAAAGCAGAGCAATATGCCGCTAATTTAGCTTGTCTGATGGT
>CAYUFZ010000134.1:3146-7373 GCA_964444025.1 uncultured Emticicia sp. | reverse complement strand
CAATTCAACTAAATGAAAATAGCCTCGTAGTTGCTGGCGGAATGGAGAATATGTCTCAAATTCCTTTTTATTTATCAAAAGCAAGATTCGGATATGGTTATGGAAACAATGAATTAATTGATGGACTCGCAAAAGATGGACTTTCCAATGCTTACGACGGGAAAGCAATGGGATGCTTTGCAGATGCGACTGCAGAAAAATACAGTATCAGTCGTGAAGAACAAGATAATTTTGCTATCAATTCCTATAAAAAAGCGGCAAATGCTTGGAAAAGTGGGCATTTCGCCCAAGAAGTAGTAGCTGTTGAATATACAGATAAAAAAGGAAATACGATTGTAGTTTCGGAAGATGAAGAATACCTAAATGTTAAATTCGACAAAATACCTTCCCTAAAACCAGTTTTTAGTAAAAATGGTACCGTAACAGCCGCCAATGCTTCTACCATCAATGATGGAGCAAGTGCATTGGTTTTGGCATCAGAAAGCATCATTCGAGAAAAAAATCTCCAGCCAATTGCAAGAATCATCTCTTATGCAGACTTCGAGCAAGAACCCGAATGGTTTACGACCTCTCCTGTACAAGCTGCACAAAAAGCAATCGCAAAATCTGGCTTGCAATGGAGCGACATCGATTTTTTTGAAGTTAATGAAGCTTTTTCTGTCGTTCCTTTGGCATTTTGTAAAGCTTTAGAGATAGATCAATCAAAAGTAAATGTATTCGGAGGAGCAGTTTCGTTGGGGCATCCTTTGGGTTGCTCGGGAGCAAGAATTGTTACTACTTTGCTCAATGTTCTTTCTATCAATAACGCCAAATATGGACTGGCAGCTATCTGCAACGGTGGCGGTGGAGCAAGTGCCATAATTGTTGAAAAATTATAATTAATCAAATATTCTATGACCTTGTTTGCACAGCAAGGTCATTTATTTTATATGCAATCTGATAGTCTATTCGTAAAAGAAATTAGTCATTTTTTCAAAGAAAATCAAAGCATTATCCAAGCCTCCTCCCCCGGACGATTAGATGTAATGGGAGGAATAGCAGACTATTCGGGTTCTTTGGTACTTCAAAAAACTATTAAGCAACACGCCTTTGTTGCATTGGCAGCCAACCATCAGAATTATTTCAAAGTAAAAAGTTTAAATATCGATGCTGATGGTGAGTTGATTTATTTCATCCATGACATTCCGCAAAATTATGCGGAAGCACAAGAATATTTCAAAAAAGACAAGCAACATTCATGGGTAGCCTATATTTTGGGAAGTGTTTTGGTTTTTTGTAAAGAGCTAAATTTACCTTTTGATGGCTTAGATATTTTATTATATTCTGAAGTTCCCGTCGGAAAGGGAGTTTCTTCTTCAGCATCGATAGAGGTTGCTACCATGAAAGCCCTATCGACCTATTATCAACTCGAATTGCAGGGAACTAAATTACCCATTTTGGCTCAAAAAGCAGAAAATTTGGTTGTTGGTGCCCCTTGTGGCTTGATGGACCAGTTGGCTTCCTATTTTGGTCAATATAATCAGTTATTACCCATCATTTGTCAGCCAGATATTGTTCAAAAACCTGTAAATATTCCAACTAATATACATTTTATTGGTATTGATAGTGGCGTAAAGCACGAAGTGGGCGGAGCAAGCTATGCCGACGTCAGAACAGCCGCCTTTATGGGATTTGAGATGATTGAAAAATCAATCAAAAACTACCAAAAAGAGCATCATTCACTTCCTTTTTCTGGCTATTTATGCAATATTTCTGTGTCTGATTTTAATCGACAATTTGAGAATATTCTACAAGATATTTCAGGAAAAGACTTTATCAGTCGCTACGAAACAATCATCGACCCAATCTCAAAAATAGAACCCAATCATTGGTACAAAGTTATTGCGTGTACCAAGCATCCTATCTATGAAAATTTTCGGGTCAATTTATTCATGACATTCCTCAAACAATTTAATCATGAAAATGCTCCAGAATTGCTTCCAATCATGGGAGAATTGATGTATCAGTCGCATGAAAGTTACAATTCTTGTGGATTGGGGAATAAAAATACCGATAGAATTGTAGCAATGGCAAAACAATTTGGACAAAGTAAAGGCATTTATGGGGCAAAAATTACAGGTGGAGGCAGTGGAGGAACAGTTTGTTTGTTGGTGTACGGCGAAATAGGAATGCAATCAGCCAAACAACTATTTGAACTTTATCAAACAGAATCCAAATTAGAACATTTATTATACATTGACTGAAAGCACCATGACTATTAGGAACATATATTTTTTTGTTTTTTTATTGGCAATATCTTGCCAGACCAGTAAAAAAACCACTTATTTGAAAATTCCCAACCAAGGAATAATGCCATACTTCAAGTACCATTCAGGATTTCAGCCACTCGTATCTATTCACAGGGGAGGTGGCGATATTGATGGCTTTCCTGAAAATTGTTTGGAATCATTCCAATATTTATCCAAAAAAATACCTTCGATTATCGAATGTGACATTGAAATGACAAAAGACAGTGTATTATTCATGATGCACGACAATAGTTTGGATAGAACGACCACTGGAAAAGGAAAAATAATGGAACAAAATTGGGAAAACATCAAAAATATCTATTTAAAAGATAATTTTGGAAAACTAACCAAATTTCATCCTCCCCTACTTTCTGAAATTTTGAAGTGGGGTAAAAATAAAGTATATTACACATTGGATGTTAAAAAAAATACACCCTATAAAAAAGTAGTGGAAATGGTGGAAAATCAAAAAGCCGAAAATTACTCCATTATTATCACATACGATGTCAAGCAAGCATTAGAGGTATATCAGCTCAATCCTAATTTGTTGATTTCGGTAACAATCAGAGATTTGAATGAATATGAAAGGTATTCCAAAGCGGGCATTCCTGACAAAAACATGGTTGCCTTTATTGGGACAAGAGAACCCAAGAAAGAATTTTGTGATTTTCTGCACCAAAAGCAAATTTGCACCATATTAGGTACGTTAGGCAATTTAGACAAAATGGCACAAGCCAAAGGAGAACATCATTACAGCAATTGGGTCAAGAATGGGGCAGATATTCTATCCACCGATAGACCATTTGAAGCTTTTCAATCTATCCAACATCTTTAATTGAAATTATTTTGGTTATAGATTAATTTTTTAATTATTTTTGAATCTAATAAGTATTTCTTTAACAATTATACATCATTCCCCCAAACTAATAATATGAAAAAAATATTACTGCCTATTTTGCTATTATCTTATGGGATAAGCAACGGACAATCAAGTTTAAAAAGTAAAATTAGTACCAATGCAGATGCCATTGAGCAAAAGATAATTTCGTGGCGAAGAGATTTTCATGCACATCCAGAATTGGGCAACATGGAAGTACGTACGGCAAAAATCGTAGCAGACCATTTACGCTCCCTCGGTATTGAAGTAAAAGAACAAGTTGCGGTGACAGGTGTAGTGGGTTTGTTGAAAGGCGGAAAGCCAGGGCCTGTGGTTGCTCTTCGTGCCGATATGGATTGCTTACCAGTGACAGAAAGAGCGGATATTCCGTTTAAATCAAATGTAACAACGGTTTATAACGGACAAAATACAGGATTGATGCATGCTTGCGGACATGACACCCACGTTGCGATTTTGATGGGAGTGGCTGAAGTATTGGCTGGAATGAAAAATGAAATTGCCGGAACTGTAAAATTTATTTTTCAGCCAGCAGAAGAAGGCGTTTATGACCCCAAATTATTGGTAAATGGCAAAGCAGGAGCCGAATTGATGGTGACAGAAGGGGTTATGGAAAACCCTAAAGTTGATGCTGTATTTGGATTACATATCAGTTCAGAAACAGAAGTGGGAACAATCGGATACAGACCCGGTGCAACCATGGCAGCTGTTGATGGCTTAGAAATAAAATTACATGGCAAACAAACCCATGGAGCAAACCCATGGTCAGGCATTGACCCCATTGTGACTGCTTCTCAAATTGTGATGGGATTACAAACCATAGTCAGTAGAAATGTAAATATCACAGAAAATCCTGCCATTGTTACGGTTGGGGCAATTCATGGTGGTATTCGTCAAAATATAATTTCGGAAAATCTAAATATGATTGGAACAATTCGTACATTTGGTACTGAGCAAAGAACATTGGTGCATGAAAGAATCAATTCCATTACAAAAAATATTGCTGAAAGTGCAGGAGCAAATGCCGACGTGACCATCAGTACT
>CAYUFZ010000134.1:2299-3136 GCA_964444025.1 uncultured Emticicia sp. | reverse complement strand
AGTCACTTACAATGAACCATCATTGACAGAGAAAATGATTGGTACATTGCAAGGAATTGCGGGAAAAGAAAATGTAAAAGTACAACCAGTACAGACAGGTGCTGAAGATTTCAGTTTCTTTCAACAAAAAGCTCCGGGATTGTTCTTCTTCTTGGGAGGAAAACCAAAAGGAAGCAAAAACCCTGCTCCACACCATACGCCAGACTTCTTCATTGATGAATCTGGATTTACGCTTGGTGTAAAATCTTTGGCAGGTTTGACAGTAGATTATATGGAAATGAATGCACCCGCAACGATGCCTTCAAAATCAAAGAAAAAATAAAAACAAAGGGGTTGTTTGTAGCAAGCAAGCAACCCCTTCAAATAAATAAATCATGCCCGCTGACATAATAGAAATATATTCCGATAATATTGATGAAAGGAAACTCATTAAAATAATTGAGTGCCTCAAAAATGGAGGTATCATTATTTATCCTACCGATACTGTATATTCTATGGGTTGTGATATGATGAATACCAAAGCGGTTGAAAGATTGTCAAAAATTAAAAATATAAAATTACAAAATAATAATTTCTCAATTGTATGCCATGATTTAAGCAATATAGCCTCATTCGCAAGGGTTTCAAATAATGCTTTCAAACTATTAAAAAAAGCCTTGCCGGGACCATTTACTTTTATCCTTCCCGCTACGAGTGATTTGCCAAAATCATTACAAACCAAAAGAAAATCCATCGGAATCCGTATTCCTAATCATCAGATTCCTGATATAATTGGGACCGAAATTAAAATTGGTATAGTTGAGCTGGATAATCAGCCTTAAAATTTAAAATATTTTG
>CAYUFZ010000134.1:0-2289 GCA_964444025.1 uncultured Emticicia sp. | reverse complement strand
CCACTTAAAATAATCGAAAAATTAGGCAACCCTATCATTACCACGTCTGTCAAAGATGATGTTGATGATATTCAGGAATATCCCAATGAAATCGAGGTCATCTATGAACAAAATGCAAACAAGGTCGATTTAATTATTGATGGTGGCTGGTGTGGCATCATACCATCGACAGTTATTTATGCCCTTGATGATGATTTTGAAGTTATTCGTGAAGGATTAGGCGATTTTTCTGAAATTTACTGATGGACACCATGAGCTTCATATACTTCTATCTCTTCCAACTCTACTGTTAAATTATCATTGAGACTTGTCAGCTTCACTTGTTTTATTTCATTCAACAACATGGGGTCATATTTTGCACAAACCCTGACATAATTTTCTGTCCAGCCGTGCATTTTCCCATTTTCTATGTCATCTTCGAATAAAACATTCCATTTTTTACCCAATTGAGATTCATAAAAAAATCTTTTTTTCTTTTCAGAAAGTATATGCAACATCTTCGACCGTTCATTTCGTTGTTGGATAGGGACAATCGGTTTGATGCTTAGAGCCACTGTATTTGGTCTTTCTGAATAAGTGAAAACATGTAAATAGCTGATATCTAAGTCATTCAAAAACTGATACGTTTCCAAAAATTCAGCCTCTGTTTCGCCTGGATGTCCTACAATGACATCTACACCAATACAACAATCAGGCATTAATTCTTTTATTTTACGAACCCTCTCAGCATAAAGCTCTCTCTTATATCTTCTCTTCATTAAGCCCAGAACTTTATTTGAACCCGATTGAAGAGGAATATGAAAATGAGGTACAAATTTTCGAGCATTTGCGACAAATTCAATTATTTCATCACTTAGCAAGTTTGGCTCAATACTTGAAATTCTAAAACGCTCAATTCCTTCTATTTGATCCAAAGCCTGAATCAAATGCAAGAAAGTAACTTTATTTCCATTGACATCCGTGTAAGAGAAATCACCAATATTGACACCGGTCAAAACAATTTCTTTTACACCACTTTTAGCAATCTCAACAGCAGCTTTTACTACATTTTCAATAGTATCCGAGCGACTTTTTCCTCTTGCCAAAGGTATCGTACAATACGAACAAGGGTAATCACAGCCATCCTGAACTTTAAGAAAAGTACGAGTTCTATCATTTAAAGAATAAGAGGTATGATACTCAACAGCTGACTCTATGGAAGAATTATAAATTTTATCTGAAATAGCGACCAATTTTTCGGTTGGCTTGACAAAATCCCCCAACAAATCAATCAATCTAAACTTTTCGGCAGCCCCAAGCACAGCATCAACCCCATCAATGGAAGCAATTTCTTCTGGCTTTAATTGAGCATAGCAACCAATAATTGCCACATAAGCATTGGGATTAACCCGATTGGCTTCTTTGACAATTTTTTTACATTTTTTATCTGCATTTTCTGTCACCGAACAAGTATTAATAATAAAAATATCCGGATTTTCATTAAAATCAACCTTTTGATACCCTTTATTTTCAAACATCCGACCGATGGTGGAAGTCTCCGAATAATTGAGTTTACAACCCAATGTATAAAATGCAACTTTTTTCATGCTTATAAATACAATGCAAATGTAGTAAAATTTCTCGAAAAGAATGCGTGTCAAACAAAAAACAAAAACCCCACGACAAGGTCATAGGGCTTTGCGAACAAAATATTATTCGAAAAATTTTTATACTTTAGCTGTTTTCACAGTTTTGATAATTCTAGCTGCTACTTTGTACGGATCTGCCGCTGAGTTTGGACGGCGATCTTCTAACCAACCTTTCCATTATCCGCACCATAAACAGCGATATGTTCTTTCACTACAGGAGCAAATGCCTGACAGATGGTATCATAAACTTCTTTTTTACCTGCAGTTCTCAAAGCAGTATTTGAGAAGTTAGCATGCATACCTGAGCCATTCCAATCGGTATCACCCAAAGGCTTACAATGCCAATTGATAGAAACATTATATTTTTCACCTAATCTTTCCAACATATAACGTGCAACCCAAGTCTCGTCTCCAGCTTGTTTAGCACCTTTTGCAAATACCTGGAATTCCCATTGTCCAGCAGCCACCTCAGCATTGATACCCTCCACATTCAAACCTGCTTGCAAACATAATTCCAAATGCTCTTCGATGATATCACGACCAAAAGCATTATTAGCACCTACTGAGCAATAGTACTGACCTTGAGGAGCAGGATAGCCATTTGCAGGGAAACCTACTGGCTTATTAGTTTCTGGATTCCAAAGGAAATATTCTTGTTCAA
>CAYUFZ010000133.1:5100-7410 GCA_964444025.1 uncultured Emticicia sp. | reverse complement strand
AATCTTTTTTCAAACTGGTGGAGCGAGTATTTATTTTCAAATCTATCAACCTGCTCAAGCGTAGCATTAGAAATATTCTTTAGCTGAGATAAAAGAGTAGATTTATAGACTTCTAAAGCTTTAAAATCCCTTTCAAGTACTTTAATTTCACCGAGAACCTCCTCCCTGACAAACCTCGCCTTGTCTTCAGCTTGCTTGATAATATCTTCTGCCTTTTGTTTGGCATCTGTCACAATTTTATCTCCCAGAAACTTTGCGTCTTGAATCTGAGTATCTGCTTGCTGCGTCGCCTGTTCAGTAATCATTTTACCCGTATCTTCAGCAGTTTTTAAAGCTTTGTAAATTGTCATTTCAATTTCTCTTAGCTTAGCAGCCTCTTTTTCTGCAATTTCTAATTGCATTCTTAACATTTTACTCTCACTCAATACTCTCTCCCACTCTTGCGACAAATTGGACAAAAAAGTATCAACTTCCTCAATGTTATAGCCTCTGAATGTCTTTTCAAATTCTCGCTGACGGATTTCAAGGGGTGTAATTTTCATGTTTTTATTTTTTTAGGAAATGCTTAAACGTATAAATTTAGGCAAATAAATGCCTCTTAGTTTATATTGGCTATGAAAATTGTCAATGAAAAATAATTTAAATATAATCTATTTTTGGGTATATAACAAAAATATTAGGATGTAATTCGACAAAAAAGCGACGAATCAGCGTGTTTCAATTTCCCAAACTGAAACAACCCTATCATCACCTGCGGAGACTAATAATGTATCCGAAAGCCACAAAAGCTTATTGACCGACGTACCATGCCCTGCATGTCTGGACTTATCAAGTACTTTCAATAATTTGAAGTTTGAAGCATCCCAAATCTTTACAGTTTTATCCATGCTACAAGTTGCAAAGTATCGAAAACCCTTGCTATAAACAATGTCATTAATCGCAAAAGTATGAGCAACAATATCATTTTTGAGTGTATAATCGCCTTTTGCATCCCATAATTTTAGGTGAGCATCTCTGCTTCCCGAAATTAATAGTTCTTTATTTTCTGAATAATCAATGGCAAAAACCGAATTAGTATGCCCATTCAAAACCATTTTTGTAGAAAAATCAGTAAGACTTAAAATCTTCACGGTATTATCGCTACATGCCATTGCCAATTCCCCTTGCCCAATTCTGATTTTGCGAATACTATTTTCCGAAACTTTTATTGTACCTAATATTTCAAAAGTTTGTCGATTAACTATCACCAAAAATCCAGTACCACACGCAATAAATACAAAATTTTGAAAAAATTGAATATCAAAATAATAAGTACTTGCCAATTTTATGGATTTTACTTCTTTTTTTGAAACAGTATCGATAATATGGATTCCCTCAAAATTTTCGAGTAACCATAAATAAGTACTTGACTCATCAAGAGCCATCGCATATACCGATTTACTTACTTTCGCCAACATTTCTCCAAAATCAGGTTTGTTCAAATCCCACAGAACCACAGTCCCATCACCCGATGACGAAAAAAAAGTGTTATCATTTATATTTTTCACCAAGCCATAAATACAATCCTTATGCCCCGTGAACGAATCGAACTTTCTAACATTCAGCATCCTCTTATCATTTACGCCAATCTAATCCATCAAAATACCACATACCGATAAAGCTTTCTGAAGATATATGTAAATTATTTAGACAAAAGTACTAAATTTGTCGTGAAATTGCTTAATAAAATTAAATTTTCGTTTAAAAATACTTATGATTTTTTTTGCCAATACAGATAAAGAAAGCGTATTTTCAGAAGTTGAAAATCAAATGACGCAAATAGGTTTGACGATTGTTCACCAAGATAGAGAAAGGCCATGGGGTGGATTTTTTGTTATTGATGAAAATCAAACCAATCTATTTATCAACACATATTTCCCACACCTTCTATCACAAAACACTGATATTCAGTCACATAAATTAAGTCCTAAAATTCTGATTGTCGCTCCAGAAAAGCGTCTATCGTGGCAATACCATTTTCGAAGATCCGAAATATGGAAAGTCATCGGAGGAACTGCGGGGGTTGTCAGAAGTACAACAGACATTGAAAATCCCGTTGAAAGCCTTGGACTTGATTCAATCGTGGAGCTTCAACAAGGAGAGAGGCATCGATTAATCGGTTTGGACAATTGGGGAATTATTGCTGAAATCTGGCAACATTCAGACCCAAAAAATCCTTCCGATGAAAATGATATCGTTCGTGTACAAGATGACTTTGGGAGATAAACTATTGCCGGCTTAGTGCCGGCAATAATCATTTTTTTGATGCTT
>CAYUFZ010000133.1:0-5090 GCA_964444025.1 uncultured Emticicia sp. | reverse complement strand
AATCATCAATTCGTGTTTCATCTGCGGGGTGAGTCGAAAGAATTTTAGGTGGTTTTTGTGACTTTTCTCCTGCTTTAGCCATCCTTTGCCAAAAATCGACAGCATTTTGTGGATGGTATCCTGCCAATGACATAAAGATTAAACCCAATTTATCTGCTTCCGATTCTTGATTTCTGCTGTTCGGCAATACATACCCAAGCTGGGCTCCTACCCCAAGTACTTGGCTTGCAATATTTGTCACGGTCTGGTCTTTACTAGCAATCGCAACACTGATTGTTCCTAATTGCGTGATACCTTGTGCAGCCAAAGCTTGGCTCATTCTTTCCCTTCCATGGCTTGCAATCGCATGGGCAATTTCATGCCCCATCACCACTGCCACTCCAGCTTCATCCTTACAAATCGGCAATATACCTGTATAAAAACAAACTTTTCCTCCGGGCATACACCAAGCATTCATCTCTTTGCTTTGAACCACCTTAAATTCCCAATCATATCCCTTGATTATTTCAGAATAATTATTTGCCAATAAATATGTTTCAACCGCTTTCTTAATTTTCTCCCCTACTTTCTGTACAATTTCAGCATCTTTTGAAGTATTGGATACTACTTTTGAAGTATCCATAAAACTTTTGTACTGACTGAAACTCATGTTAATCATTTGCTCATTTGATACAAGACCAACAAACTGCTTCCGACCTGTCAATGGGACTTTCTGACAAGAGAAAGCAAATCCTAAAACTGTAAGAAATAATAAAGATTTTTTTATAAATGTGTTCATATCACTAATTGGTTATATGATTTAGACGAAGAGAGAACGAAATAATAACAAAAAACATATATTTTTTTGAAAAATATTAAATCAATCTCAAAATGCGAAGTTCCGAAATTATTAGCTATTTTTGTAAAAATCACCAATAAAAATCATTTTATTATATAAATTTCGATAAAACTATGAAAATCATTGCTATTGGCAGAAATTATGCAGGACACATCAAGGAACTAAATAACGAAAGACCTGATGAGCCTGTCATTTTTACAAAACCAGACACAGCCATACTTAGGGATAATGAACCCTTTTATTATCCAGATTTTTCAGAAGACATTCACCATGAGGTAGAAATACTAATAAAAATCAATAAAATGGGGAAAAATATCGATGAAAAATTCGCCCATAAATATTACGATGAAATTGGTATCGGAATTGATTTTACTGCTAGAGATATCCAATCAAAGCTTAAGTCTAAAGGATTACCTTGGGACTTAGCTAAAGGATTTAACGGCTCCGCTCCAATTTCGGGTTTTGTTCCTAAAACTAATTTTCCTGATTTGAAAAATTTAAACTTCCATTTAGAAGTCAATGACGAAACCCGCCAATCTGGAAATACATCCATGATGTTGTTTCCTATTGACACAATCATTGCGTTCGTTTCAAGATATTTTACGCTCAAAACAGGTGATATTATATTTACTGGAACTCCCGCAGGTGTTGGCCAAGTAAAAATTGGAGATACACTTGCTGCCTATATTGAAAACGAAAAAATGCTCGAATTTGAAGTTAAATAAATCCCATCACATTAAATGATTCCGTTTCAAAGCCAACAATTATGAGTCTATATAAGCATTTCCTACTACTTTTTTTTATACATTTTTCAATTTTTGGACAAAAAAATGATTTTACCCCTGGCTATTTTATGTTTCCGATTGAGCCAGGAAGCCAAGCTTCTTTATCAGGGGGATTTGGCGATTTAAGAACCAATCACTTTCATGCTGGAATCGACATCCGAACGGGAGGAACAGAAGGCTATACTGTCTATGCTGCGGCAGAGGGATATATTTCTCGTATCAGAGTCATGAAAGGTGGCTATGGGAATGTTCTGTATATCACCCATCCAAACGGATTGACAACAGTGTATGGACATTTAAAGAATTTTGGTGACAAAATCGAGGAATATCTCCGAAAAAAACAAACCGAAAAAAAGGTTTGGGAAATCGAGGTAATCCCCGAATTAAAAGAATTATTAGTCGATAAAGGCGAAATTATTGGTATAAGTGGCAACACTGGGGCTTCTGGAGGCCCTCACTTACATTTTGAAATTAGAGATGCCAACGAAAATGCACTCAATCCTCTAAAATTTGGATTTGCTGAAATACAAGACAATGTTCCGCCAATTGTTGAAAAAGTGATTTTAAAACCAATGGATTCCTATTCAAGGATTAATGGCGAATTTGGTAGAATTTCAATAGCTCCCTCAAAAGATGGCATAGAAAATTATTCTATTTCTAAAATTTTGAAAGCACGGGGAAATATCGGCTTGGAGTTGAACGCTTATGATAAAAGTCAGACATCGCCATTCAGAATGGGTATCAATCGTTTGGAAGTAAAAATTGATGGGAAGCCAAGTTATAAACTTAATTTGGACAAAATGCCCTTCGATATCTCCAAAGATATTAATGTACATATAGATTTCGAAATTGCCGAAACAAACGGGATTAGAATTCAAAAATGTTATGTAGCAGACGGTAATAGATTATCTATTTATGAGACCGACAAATTTAAGGGAAAAATTCAAATCAACGATACTGCATTGCATCAAGTGGATGTTCAATTGATGGATTCATTTGGAAATACAAGCTATTTATTTTTTCAAATACAAGGCGACCAAACCTCAGAATCGAGCGAAGAAGAATTGGCAGAGGAAAGCAATTTTAATGGAGATATTTCGACCAGTATCATTGAAAATACCTTGGCTATTCGTGCAAAAAATTCAGATGTCAAAAATGCGGTTTTACAATTCAAAGGCAAACCGATTCTTTGTCCTTTGGCTTATAAAAAAGGAAACGAATCAGTTTATCTATATGATTTGAACAAGGGGGTAGTTGATTTCATACAAATTGGGAATATTGGAGAAAAAATTGCTATTAAAGATGAAATTTTTCCAAAATCAGGAGAAAATTATCAAGAAGCAAATCTAAAAATTCAGTTTGGAGATGCCCTTTACGATACATTATATCTCAAAACTAATATAGTTGGCAATAAACTTTCCATCAATAATGAGAAAATTCCATTAAAAGATTTCATTAATGTTAGTTGGGCTGCCCCAGCAGGGATGGTTTCTCCCAAAACCAATGTCTATTATGTAAATGATGGAAGAAAGTTTTTGAATGGAAATTGGATTGGCAATAAAATTAGCTTTAAAACAAAAGAATTGGGTGATTTTGCATTAATAACAGACAATTCTCCCCCAAATATTCAGCCGATAAATATCTCAAATGACCAATTAGTTTTCAGCATCAGAGATGACATTTCCGGTATCAGTGGTTTCAATTGCTACATTAATGGAGAATGGATATTGATGGATTATGAATACAAATCCAATAGGCTTTGGTCAATAAAACTCGACGAAAATCAAACATTTTCTGGCGATTTGAGTTTAGAAGTAATCGATAATGTAGGAAATACAGCTTATTTTGAAGTTAATATTGAAGATTTTGTTGAAGTACAAAAAAGTGTCAAGAAAAAATCCAGAAAACATATTTCCAGAAAAAAATCAAAAAGATATGGAGCTAAAAGTAGGAAGTCAAGCACCAAACGTTCGAGCAAAAAATCAAAACGGAGAAGACGTTGATTTTTCAAATCTAAGAGGAAAAAAAATAGTTTTATATTTTTATCCAAAAGATAATACCCCTGGCTGTACCGCTCAAGCTTGTAATTTAAGGGACAATTATCGTAAATTAATCAATGAAGGCTATATTCTGTTTGGAATTAGTCCAGATGGTGAAAAGTCTCATAAAAAATTTATCGAAAAATTTCAGTTACCATTTGATTTGCTGGTAGATGAAGAGCATCAGATTGCCGAGCAATATGGGGTTTGGGTAGAAAAACAAATGTATGGAAAACAATACATGGGGATTGCCCGCACGACTTTTGTGATAGATATCGAAGGAAATATAGAAGAAATCATACAAAAAGTCGATACGAAAAATCATTTTGAACAAATCATTTCCTAAATTTCAATAATAATTTAAGCAATAAAGGTGTAAATTCAAATTTTATTTAAAACCTCACAATTTTGTGAGGTTTTTCTGTTTAAAAAGCAAGATGAATTACGTATTTTTGTATTAAATTAATATTACAATTACTCACTGGTATTTTACGAATACTTAATTTCTTACTTTAAATGCAAACCAAAGAATTACAAGACATCGCTTCGCAAGATCGCCGAGATATCGTTAGAATGGTTCATGCTTGTCAATCTGGTCATCCCGGTGGCTCTTTAGGCTGTACTGATTTATTGGTAGGTCTCTATTTTCAACAAATGAAAATCAATAACCGAAAAGGAAAAGGTGGTTTTTTAAGTTTTAATATGAATGGAACAAATGAAGACTTATTTTTTCTTTCTAACGGACACATTTCGCCTGTTTTTTACAGTGTATTGGCACATAGAGGTTATTTCGATAAAGCAGAATTAGGTACTTTTCGTAAAATTAACACAAGATTACAAGGACACCCAACTACGCACGAACACCTCCCAGGTATTAGAATTGCCTCTGGCTCACTCGGGCAAGGGCTTTCGGTGGCTATCGGTGCTGCCCTTTCCAAAAAGCTAAACAAAGAAAATAATTTTGTGTATTGTTTGATGGGTGATGGCGAACAGCAAGAAGGACAAGTATGGGAAGCCGCACAAGCCGCTCCACATCATCAGCTCGATAATTTAATTGCCATTATCGATTTGAATGGACAACAAATTGATGGTCCTACTGAAAAAGTAATGAACAACCGTGATTTGAAAGCAAAATATAAAGCTTTTGGGTGGAATGTTATTGATATAAAAGATGGCAATGACATGGAACAAATTGTAGCTGGATTACGAAAAGCCAAAAGATTAACAGGAAAAGGACAGCCAATCATGATTTTGATGAAGACAGAAATGGGAGCAGGAGTTGATTTCATGATGGGTAGCCACAAATGGCATGGTATTGCTCCAAATGATGAGCAATTAGCGGCAGCCTTGGCACAGTTACCTGAAACTTTAGGCGACTATTAATCCAATTAATTCAAACGTTTTATTCATTTAGAATTTTTCAAGAAA
>CAYUFZ010000132.1:0-7422 GCA_964444025.1 uncultured Emticicia sp. | reverse complement strand
GAAATGGCGAAACCCGCCAACAAAGAACGCAAAAGAAAGCGTCAAAGACCCAACGCTTTTCGTGTCAAGTTGCTATGTAGCTTCTACTTTAATGAAAACTTGTTTAGTTACTCCATTCTCATCAACTGCTTTTACTGTTATTTTGAGTGGTTTGCGTGTCCGATGAAAAACTTGATTATGTATTTTCTTTATATAACCAACAGCAACGTCGCCTTTATACACACACACCGCATATTTGTCAAACTGATTGGTTTTTTCTAATTTGTATGTCAGAATATCGCCTTTGGCTAATGTCTTTGGTGGTAATTTAAGTCGAGATAAATTTGCGAGGTCAGTAATAAATTTTAGGTCTTTTTTAGGCTGATACTCTGCTAAAAACTCAAAATTATCCGTTTGTGTTTTTCCTTGCGTTAAGGCTAAAATGTCGAAATCATCTTTAACATTTTCAGCTTCCCAAAAACTTAAATAACCATTTCTATCAGGTCGCTCTTTTGAAATAACTCTTAAAGCCAATAAGTGTTCAATAGATTCAGGTGTTAATTTTTGAGTATTTTTAAAGCCTAAAAAATGCTCCAATCCGTCTTTTTTTGCTTCATCATAACCTTTTAAATAGTCAAAAGTAATCCCTTCCGATACATTACGCTTAATTTTAGCTATAATATATCGTCTATCGCCTATTTGCTTTCGCCATGATATGTAAATTACTCTAATCAATTTCTAAAATTTCTTTTAAACGTTGCAATCTAACGATAATTAACATTATAATCAACTCTTTTCGTTCCATCGTAAGATGATTGTTTTCAATCTTGCCTATTGAATTTCTGTCAATGTTATGCACAAGTGCAGAAATACTGTCTTCTGTTAGGTTTGATGATATTCTAATAACGATTTCCTGAACTATGTTATGATGCTTATCTTGAATTTTTTTACATAAATTGAAGAAGTTTAATCTTTCATTATTCCATCTTATTTCATGCTTTCCTCTATTTAGATAGGCATTTAATCTAACTTTGTCTTTCAATAAATGTTTAATTTCATCTTCTGTTTTCTCTCTGGCAAGACAACTTCCATTGTCATATATAGGTGAAAAAGTATATTTTGCTTCGGTTGCTTCAATTCCTAAGTTTGCTTTGATTTTTGACCTTTGCATAGGATTCAATGGGTTTTTAAAGAAGTGCTTGATTGTGTCCAATAAGTCAAATTTGGGTTTAAATCTATGTTCTTTTAGCTTCAATGTTATATTGAAAATAAATGCCCAATTTTCTGTATGTCTATCCATATTACCAATTATGGTGTCAAAAACGAGCATTTCAATAAACTTGTGCAGGAATGTATCAAATAGTCCTATTTTACAAATTTTTTCAATTTGCTGAAAACTTACAATTGGTTTGTCTGTGATTAAAAACTCAGGCAAAAAGTCGCTTAAAACATCTATACCATGATAGAGCATTGAAAGATTATTGTTTATCATACTTTTAGATAAACACCCTAATTCATCATTAAATAATGCAACGTTATAATCAAGTACATTAAAACCTGCTTGTTGTCCTAATTTGCTTGCAATAATTTCTGACCAAATTTCAGAAGGATAGCCCGATTTTGATTGCTTGAAATAAAAAGTTTCTCCTGTAATTGGATTTTCAACTATTTTTTGGGGTCGAGTTCCTTTTAACGTGGTTTCCCATTCTCTAATTATCCAATCTGATATGTCGTAAAATTTTGCCAAGAATAAATTTAAGTTTTATTTTGCAAGGTATAAAAAAGCCCAAATTTAGGCAAAATGTCAAAAATATTTTGTATTTTTATAGTGTCAAATTGCAGTCAAAAAGTCAGTAAAACGGGCTTTCTGCGGTTGCACCTAACTCTCTAATATACGAAAGTTTTGTCGTATTTTTTGGTATTAAACCAAGATTTCGTTGTACTATTTTTGTCGTACAATATTTTTACCAATTTTTTTTGTAAAAATAGTGCATCCACAAAACTATAAATTCCTCTCAAAAATTCCAAACAATATCTTTTGTACTTTGACCTAATTTTACTAGATTTTTTACTATTCTCTTTATTCCGTCTAATTATTTTCTATTTTTGTTCTCCTCTATTTAATTTTTAACACTAAAAATTCTGATTTATGAAAAAAATTATCCTTTTTTTGATGTTGTGTCAAATTTCTTTGGCTCAACATGTGATACGTTTATATGATGGAAAACCTAAAGGTTCGGAGAATTGGACATGGGCAGAAAAAAGTCAGGTTTTACCAAATACTACTAGGGTATATAATGTTTCCGACCCAAGCATTACTGCCTTCTTACCTCCTAAAGAAGCCGCCAACGGCACAGCGGTTATCATTGCTCCAGGCGGAGCATTTCATTTTTTGAGCTATAAAATTGAAGGCACAGAGATAGCCAAATGGCTTAATAGCAAAGGTATCGCTGCATTTATATTAAAATATAGACTTGTTCCTTGCAAAACAGATGACCCTTCGGCTGAATCTGCTGAGAAATTGAAAGATTTTAAGAAATTTGACGAGGAAGCTCGACCATATATTCCCTTGGCTACGGAAGATGGTTTGAATGCCGTGAAATATGTTCGTAGCCATGCCAAAGAAATGAATATAGACCCTCAGAAAATTGGTTTCATGGGTTTTTCAGCAGGTGGAACAATCACACTTTCGGTAGCATATAATGGAGATGAGAGCAATCGTCCGAATTTTATAGCTCCGATTTATGCTTATGAAAATCTTATTTATGGCTCGAAAGTTCCTGAAGCAAAAACACCCATTTTTATGGCAGTTGCGGCAGACGACCATTTTAAGATGATGCCGATGAGCCTCAATATTTATAAAAAATGGACAGACGCTCAACAGCCCGCCGAGCTTCATGTGTATGAAAAAGGAGAGCATGGATTTGGAATGAAAACTCAAAAATTACCCTCTGATTCGTGGAATGATAGATTTGCAGATTGGCTCAACATGCACGGGTTCTTAAAAACAATGGTTTCATCCAATCCTTTTCAGAGGATTCCAAGTCCGAATGATACGCTTCAATCGATTAGACAATTATCAGATGGTAGAGTTCAATTTAGCATATATGCCCCTGATGCTCAAAAAGTTACCCTTAGTGGCGATTTTCCTGGAGGGTATCCTGCATTTGAATTAGAGAAAGATTTAAGCGGTATTTGGACAGGGGTTTCTAAAGAATCAGTAAATCCCAACGTTTACACCTACGATTTTACAATCGATGGTATTCGAACCTTAGACCCTAAAAATTATCAGGTGAAAGAGTCTAATTCATTTTTTTCAAATATTTTTGAAATACAAGGAAAAGAAAATGATTATCAAGCGTTTCGGAACGTTCCACACGGAAGGGTCGAGAAGGTATTATATACATCTGCTGCACTCGGGGGCAGTACAAGACGTTTGCATGTCTATTTGCCACCCAATTATGAAGAATTATCAAAAAAAGAGAAACTCCCAGTACTCTACCTATTACACGGAGGTGGAGATAATGATGCTTCTTGGACAACCGCTGGTAGAGCTAATCTAATTTTAGATAATTTATATTCCGAAGGAAAACTGAAAAATATGATTGTGGTCATGCCTGCAGGACATACTCTTGAGCGAGGCTTGGCAATGGGAGCTGGCCCTGAACAAGACCCATTTTGTAGGGATTTTATCAAAGATATTATTCCGTATATCGAAAAAAATTACGCCGTATCAGCTAAAAGAGAGCATCGTGCCATTGCTGGACTTTCGATGGGGGGGATTCAAACTATCAACTTAGCTTTATGGTATCCAGATTTGTTTTCACAAGTTTTTCCGCTAAGTACAGGCTATTTTCCAAACACTATTGAGGAAATAAAAGAAAAATATGCTACCATTATGAAAAATCCTGTGATAAATCAATGGAAGACATTTCGTATTTATATGGGAGGGGAAACCGATATTGCCTATAAAAATAATTTGAATATGATGGCAATGTTTGATGAATTTGGCATCAAATATCAATATGAAAATGGTGTCGGAGGGCATACCTTTTTGGCATGGCGTAAAAATCTAAGAGATTTTGCTCCTTTATTATTTCAATAAATAAGACATTGGTTAATCTCTGATTTTGCATAGTTTTGCTCGTATTATGCTAATTTTTCTTCATTGATTTTCATTAGTTTTGTACAATTTTAAATAAATAGCGTACAAAATCAAGAAAACTCAATTTTCCTATAATAATTTAATCCAAGTGTTTTTGGTTTGAACTAATTTGAAAACCATTCAGATTGGTTCAAACTTAAACCGATAGAAGTTTTGAGTAAGAAAATTATGCAAAATAAAGCATTTGTTACTACCTATATTAATGCCATCAATGCCAATGATATTGAAGCGGTGATGGCATTATTTAGCCCAACAGCAACATTAGAAAATTCTCCTTATCGTCCAATTCAACCCAAAATTGGTGTAGATTTGATTCGAGAATATATCACCGAAACCATTATCAATCAGCATGGAAAACTTCATTTATTGTCTGTTTTTGAGCATGAAAATGTTGTTGAGGCAAAGGTAGAAGTTCGTAGTAAAAGAATAACACAGGCAGGTTTTGAAAGGATTATAGGCACTGAAAAATTTAATATGAAAAATTCACTGATTCAAGAATTTACATTTGAGATGGACTTGAAAGATGGGGATACTTTATCATTTTTACATCATGTAAAGCAACTAGAGAAAAATCGCCCCGAATGTTAGTATTGCTCCATTTTTCTAAGGATTCAATAAATTGAAAGATAGCTTTCTTATGATAGATAAACTTATCCATTATTTATTGCCAGAGCTGGAAAAAATTTACTTTGCCCGAAAACTTCATTAAGGAATCTATCAAAGAAAAATTATTTCAAAATCATACCCCAAACCAATAAAAAAAGAAAATATTAGGCATAATTCAACCATAAAATTATTATGAAACCAATTAAATTTTTTTTCTTATTTTTTGTTATTTTTAGGTCATTTGGACAAGATTTGGTTGTGAAAACAGAAAATGGATTAGTAGAAGGTTCGGCAACTATCGATAAAAAAATCCGAATATTCAAAGGCATTCCTTTTGCATCCCCTCCAATAGGTGAGCTTCGTTGGAAAGCACCTACGCCCGTTCAAAATTGGACAGGTATCCGCAAATGTACCAACTTTTCTGCAAGCCCAATTCAAGATACTCCTAAACCTTTCTATTGTTGGTCGGAAGAATTTATAGCTAAGCCGGAGCCACTCAGTGAGGATTGTTTGTATTTGAATGTATGGACTTCGGCTGGAAAATCGAACGATAAAAAGCCTGTTTTTGTGTGGATATACGGTGGTGGATTGAGTAGTGGCTCGGCAAATTGTGACATTTATGATGGAGAAGAAATGGCGAAACAGGGTGTTGTTTTTGTGAGTTTAAACTATAGAGTGGGAGTATTAGGTTTTATGGCACACCCAGAACTCAGCAAAGAGTCGGGTCATCAGGCATCAGGGAATTATGGATTTATGGATCAAATAGCCGCTTTGAGATGGGTTCAAAAAAATATTCAATCGTTTGGTGGCGACCCTACTAATGTTACGATTGCAGGACAATCAGCAGGGGCATTTAGTGTCAATGCTTTAATTGCTTCACCATTAGCCAAAGGATTATTCCAAAAAGCCATTGTTCAAAGTGGAGGAATTTTATCAAGTCGTTTGAGAATGGATTTGGCACAAGCAGAAAAACAAGGCTTGGAAGTGATGAATAAAATGAAAGTTTCATCTTTAGCCGAGTTAAGGCAAATTCCTGCTTCGGACTTACAAAAATTAGCTGTTGGTCCTGAAATAGGTAGATTTGGCGTAACAATCGATAACTATGTTTTACCCAATAATTTGATAGAGCATTTTCAAAAAGGGCTTCACAATCAGGTATCGCTAATGGCAGGATGGGTAACTGGCGATGGAGGTTTGATGGGACCCTCTCGTGGCAGTATCGATGATTTTAGAAAAGATGCCCAAGAAAAATATGGCAAAAGAGCCGAAGAGTTTTTGAGCATATTCCAAGCAAATAATGAAGAACAATTGAAAAGTTCTAAAAATATCTTAGGATTAGTTGGTTTTGCTTGTTTACCAGCCCATCTTTTGTCAAAATTCAATACAAAGGATTCGTATGTGTATCAGTTTAATTATGTCCCGACCGATAAGCCAGGATTTCCAAATTATGGAGCATTTCATACCTCCGAAGTACCCTTTAGCTTGCATACTTTACATCTCTGGAAACGCCCTTGGAAGGAAATAGATGCGAAAATTGAACAGCAAATGTCTGCATATTGGATAAATTTTGCCAAAACGGGTAATCCCAACGGTGAAAATTTGCCGACTTGGTCAAAGTATAATCCAAATGAATGTAATATTTTGGAAATAGGCGAACAAACAAAAATTGTGTCTGGACTATTGAAAAAAGAGTTGGATTTTATGTCAAACGACCTAATGAATCAAAAATAAACGGCAATTTATTATTTCAGTGAATCGTAGTTTCTTAATATTTATTCAATACCCTAATACCTAATAAACATGAAAAAATCACTATTTTCTTATGAAAATGGCATCGTTCTTCTGATGGCATTGACATTCGGTTGTCTATTTTTCGACCGATTGGCTTTGAATTTTTTGATGCCTTTTGTTTCAAAAGATTTGAATTTAAACAATTCACAAATTGGTTTACTTGCTGGAGGTCTTTCGTTGGCATGGGCATTTTCGAGCTATGTAACTACCACATGGGCAGAAAATAATAACCGAAAAAAAGTTGTATTCGTATTGGCTGTTTTTGTTTTTTCAATCTGTTCATTTATATCAGGATTGGCATTTTCATTCGGTACATTGCTATTGGCACGATTGATTATGGGTTTTGCGGAAGGTCCAGTTATCCCTTTGGCACAAAATTTTGTAGAAAAAGAATCATCATCTAACCGAATCGGTTTAAATGCAGGAATATTACAAGCCTTTGGCTCTGCTTTGTTTGGGTCAATTTTAGCTCCTGTAATTTTGGTAAAAATTGCAGAAGATATGGGATGGCAAAAGGCTTTTTTCATGGCAGGTGTCCCTGGATTATTGATGGGATTATTGGCATGGAAGTTTGTAAGAAAAACGACAGCAGAAAGTGTGCCGGCAAGCGAACAAGCTGCCTTGAATTTTAGAGAATTATTAGCCTATAATAATATCAAATGGGGTATTCCGGTGGCTTGTTGTATTTTTGGATGGTGGTTTGCTACTTTGCCTTTTATTTCAAATTATTTTGTCAATCAGCAGGGCATGAATCCCGACGAAATGGGCAAGACAATGGGATTATTGGGCGTTTCTGGTTTGTTTTCCTCTGTTTTAGTACCTGGATTATCTGACAAATTCGGTAGAAAGCGAATGATTCTTATCTTCAGTTTTGTTGGGAC
>CAYUFZ010000131.1:0-7457 GCA_964444025.1 uncultured Emticicia sp. | reverse complement strand
TCATAAGGCAATGCAAATGCATGAAAAAACTAATGAAAATATCAAGACGATACGTCCATTGAAAGATGGTGTAATCGCTGATTTTACCGCTGCCGAATTAATGATTCGGGGGATGATTAAAATGATTGATACCGGAAGAGGTTTGTTTTTTTCACCTTCTCACCGAATGGTTATTTGTATTCCATCTGGTATTACGGAGGTTGAAAAACGTGCAGTAAAGGATTCGGCGGAGCATGCTGGAGCAAAAGAAGTGTATATGGTTCACGAACCAATTGCTGCTGCGATTGGAATAGGTATTGATATCGAACAGCCGAATGGCTCGATGATTACTGATATTGGTGGCGGTACTACTGAAATTGCCGTGATTGCCCTTTCGGGTATTGTATGCGAAGCCTCTGTTCGTATTGCAGGCGATGTATTTACCCGTGATATTGTGGACTATATGCGTCGTGAACACAATCTATTGATTGGTGAGCGTTCGGCAGAATTCATTAAAATTCAAGTAGGTGCGGCATTGCCTGATTTGGATAATCCTCCTGCTGACATTGAAATCAGAGGTCGTGATTTAATGACTGGTATCCCTAAAGAAATTAAGGTAACGTATAGCGAAGTTGCGTACGCATTGGATAAATCTATTTCTAAAATAGAAGAAGCTATCATGAGAGCTTTGGAAATGTCTCCACCGGAGCTTTCTGCTGATATTTATGAAAATGGCATCTATCTAACAGGTGGTGGTGCATTATTGCATGGATTAGATAAACGTTTGGCTATCAAAACTAAATTGCCTATTCATGTGGCGGATGACCCGCTTCGTGCTGTGGTGCGTGGTACTGGTGAAATATTGAAAAATATTGAAAAATATAGGTCAATTATTATTCAATAAATTAGAGCTTTTTCTGTTTATTGTTTATTTTTCAAAACCAAAATTATTGAATGCTTTTGTTCAATAATTTTGGTTTTGTTCTCAATTCACTATAGTTTGAAATTCGATAAAATCAATTCAGAATAATTAAAAATGTCGCAACTCTTACGGCTCATATTTCGTATTCGAAATTTTCTTTTGTTTGTTATTTTAGAACTTCTTAGTTTTTGGTTAATTGTAAAAAATGACCATTATTGGGATGTTTCGTTCTTTAATACGTCCAACCATTATGCTGCCAAAACTCTTCGAGCTTCAAATTATGTAAAAAATTACATGAATTTGGGAAATGTCAATGACCTATTGATACAAGAAAATAGTCAGCTTAAAAAAATGGTAACGGAGCTTCAACAGTTGAAAGCCCGTTCGGGAGACAGCTACAAGGCTGATTCTATTTTTGCCTCTCGGTTTGAATTCAAAGTGGCAAAGGTGGTCAATAATACTGTCAATTTATCTAAAAACTATATTACTATTGATAAAGGAAAATTAGACGGAATAGAGCCTGGTATGGGAGTAATTTGTCCGCAGGGGGTAGTAGGTCAGGTGATGCAATGTTCAGACCATTTCTCAAGGGTTTATTCAGTTCTACATTCTGATTTTAATATTTCTTCGGAGGTTTCTAATAAGACCTTAACTCTCAAAGGGGACAAAGCCTTGGGCATAGCCAAATGGGGCGGACTGAATCCGAATATTATTGAATTGACGACCATCGATAGATTTAAAAATATCAAACAAGGGGATTCTGTCTTAACATCCGAGCAAAATGTTATTTTTCCAGCCAAAACAATGGTTGGAAAAATCAGAAAACTTGGAGCTAAACAAGACCAAGCTTTTTATGATATAGAAGTGGAGCTATCGACTGATTTTAGAAATCTATCTTATGTTTATATTGTCGATAATAAACTAAAAAAGGAACAAGAACAGCTTGAACAAAGCGAAAACAAACAATAGTTTAATAAGCAACCAGAAACCAACGATGAATTCTCAAACTGTTATAAAATTGCTCATAACGCTGTTTATTTATTTGCTACTTCAAATTATTTTGATAAGAAATTTTGTCTTATTTGATGTAGCATTTTGCTTTGTTTATGTAGCGTGTATTTTGCTATTACCTGATGATATTGCCCCTGTATGGGTTATTATGATAAGCTTTTTGATTGGCTTATTGGTCGATATTTTTTATAATACGGCTGGTATTCATGCCGCTTCTAGTGTTGCAATCGGGTATCTGAGACCTTATATTGTTAAGTTTCTTTTCCCGGGAAGAAGTGCAGAAAATGATGTCATCATTTCTCTCAATGAGATGGGTTCGGAAAGATTTATCAGATATGTGCTTTTTATGATAATTGTTCACCATTCTTTATTGTTTTTTATTGAGGCGGGCGGATTCCAATTCTTTTTGATAACAATCTTGAAGGTCATTTGTAGCATTATTTTTACTACTTCTGTCATATTTTTAATGGAATATGTAAGGGGGAATTAATCATCCTCCCCCCTTTTTTATTTTTCAATTTTGTTTATCAATATTTTTTAAATCATTGATTAAATCTTTATTTAGTTCTGAATTGGCAATTTCAATTTTTGCCTTTGTTAGAATATTGCGTTTTTTATGATGAAATTAACTAAATTTACTTTGCCTCGTACCTCGTACATTCTATTAGTTATTGCCTCTATATTGCTTTACTCATGTGGAGAGTCGAAATCTAAAATTGGTTTTATCAGAAAAATCGATAGTCTTGCTATCAAAAGACGGGAAGCTCGTATTAGAAAAGAAATTAATGCTGATGTAAAAGCATCTCAAATTGAAAAAATCATTGAACAAAAGCTCAAGGAGGGGTTCAATGGTAATGTTTTAATTGCACAAAAAGATGTAATTATTTATCAAAATTCTTTTGGTTTTGCAAGAGTTGAAGATACATTAAGAAATAATCCACATTCAAAATTCCAGCTAGCTTCTTTATCCAAAACATTTACGGCGGTAGCTATCATGAAGCTCGCAGAAGAAGGAAAAATTGGCTTAGATTATACTGTTAAAGATTATTTCCCTGATTTTCCTTACGATGGTATTACCATTAGAAGTTTGTTATGCCATCGCTCTGGATTGCCATTCTATCAATATACTTTCGACCAAATGGTTAGACAGTCGAAAATATATCCGACTAATCAAGACATCATGAAATGGTTTGCGACCGCACAACCTACTCCACCGATGTTTAACCAACCCGATCACTATTTTGGCTATAATAATACCAATTATGCTATTTTGGCAGCTTTGGTAGAAAAAGTTAGCAATCAGTCATTTGACCTTTATATGCGGAACAATCTATTTAAGCCTGCTGGAATGTTGGAATCATTTATTGTAACCACCAAAAACGATTCGATTAATCAGAATCGTACGTATGGATATCAGTTTGGCAGAAGATTACCCAAGGATTATTATGATGACATTACTGGCGATAAAGGTGTTTACTCGACCATGGGTGATTTGTTGAATTGGTACAAAGCATTGAAAAACAATACAATTATTTCGAAAGAGTCATTTAAAGAGATGATTCAGCCAAGAAGCTTTGAATTTCCAGGTTTAAGAAACTACGGATATGGATTCAGACTTTGGGTAAATAATAAACAACAAACAGATTATGTCTATCATACAGGCTGGTGGAAAGGCTACAATACAATTATGTTTTTTGACCCTTCTAAAGATTTTGTTATCATTATTTTAAGTAATAAGTACAATAGAACAGTCTATAATATCAAACAATTAATAGAAGTCATGCAAGGCAGCGGCTCTACTATGGAAGAAAGCATTTTGGATGAATAATATATCAAATCTTTCATCAAAAGCGTATTTCTTGATTTTCGGAAATACGCTTTTTTATTTCGACAAATATCTCTTTTTAAATGAAAGCGGATTTTCCCCAACTAATTTCTTAAACGTCCGATTAAAGTAAGAAAGACTTTCAAATCCACAATCAAAACAGGTTTCTGTTACATTTTTATCTGATAAAAGAGCATTTTTTGCCTGATTGATTCTATAATGGTTTAAAAATTCGATAAATGTCAATTTAGTCATTTTTTTAAAATACCTGCAAAAAGCCGCTTCACTCAGATAACTCATTTCTGCCACTTCACTAATTTCAATTTTTCTTTGAAAGTTTTCTTCTAAAAACTGATAAATCTTCCGAATACGCTCTTGGTCTTTCTTATTGTATTGATTTTCTACTGGTTTTTCGTGTAATAAACAATAGTCCTTTGTTTCCGATAAATATTGAAGTATTTGCAGAATTTCTAAAAATTGCTCAAAATGGTTAAGTTTTACTAATTTTTTCAGTTGATTGCCTATTTTTTGCTTGCATGTTTCGCCAAAAGCAATGCCATGTTTGGAACGAACAAACAATTCTTTAATATTTTCGAGCTCCGGAGTCAATACCAATAATTCTTGCAGAAAATCTTGTCGAAATTGCAGTACAATTTTTTCATAATCGCCTATTGCTTGATAGTCAAAATTTAGATGTGGAATATTAGAACCTATGAGTACCATGTCACTTTTTTTGTATTTCGACAAATGTTCGCCAACATGTCTAGTCCCATCCGTACCATCTATAAATACAAGTTCAAATTCAGGATGAAAATGCCAATAGAATACTTGGCTCAGTCTAGGATAAAACAAGCGAAATGAACTATTATTATCTATCTTAAATTCCTCAAGTACTGTTTTCATAAGAAAAGATTTATTTTATTTTGAAATTTGTACATTATTTAGAATATAAACAAAAAAATAATCAATAAATATCAATATTGTTCAAAAAAAGGATATTATTAGCAAAGTTTTAGCAGATATTCTTCAGTATTTTTGTATCACTATTTCAATGAATTATATCACTAAACATTTAATCAAATGCAAATGAACCCAACCATGGCAACTACCGTGATGCCAAATAAAAATCATACCGATAAGCCCGGAAATCCCTCTACTGCTACTAGTAGTAAAATAAACTTACGCTCAAGTACCGAGCATGGTCCTAAATTAAGGGTGTTGAGCGAAGAAGATTGGGCGTTTTGGCAACACAATGGATATGTAATCGTCAAGAATGCCGTTCCTCGTGAGCAAGCACTTGCTACTGCCAACTTCATTTGGGAATTTGAAGAAAAAAATCCAGATGATAAAAATACTTGGTACTCCGCCCCTAGAGCTGAAATGCAAATGAAAGAACTTGCGGGAACGGGCATGGTTGAAGTTTACAATAACCAACATTTATGGAATAATCGTCAAACTGAAAGACTTTATAACGCTTTTGTTGATGTATGGGGAACAGAGAAACTATGGGTGACTATAGACCGAGCCAACCTGAATTTCCCGATTCGAGAAGGATTTGAATATAAAGCATTTATCCATTGGGATTACGACCCAGAAACTAAACCACAAAATGTACAAGGTGTATTGGCATTAGCAGATCAGACAGATGAAAATATGGGAGGGTTTCAATGTATTCCAGAATTATTTAGAACATACGATACTTGGAAACTAACCCAACCAGAAGATAGAGATAGATTTAAACCTGATGTAAGCGAATTTGAAGATAAAATTGTAAAAGTAAAATTAGAAGCAGGAGATTTGCTCATTTTCAATAGTTCTTTAGCTCATGGAATTCGTGCAAACCGCTCGCAAGATAAAGTCCGAATTGCCCAATATATTTCAATGATGCCAGCTGAAGAAGAAAACGAAGCATTGAAAGACTGGAGAATCAATTCTTGGAAAAATCGTATTTCTCCAGAAGGGTATGCTTTCCCTGGCGACCCAAGGAAATTAGAGCAAACCAAATACGATACCGCTACCTTGAATGAGTTGGGAGAAAAATTATTGGGTCTTAAAAATTGGTAATGATACAATGACAAACCAACAAATTTATACAACCCTCAACAATGGCATTGAAATGCCATTGTTGGGCTTAGGCGTATATGACATGTACGAAAAAGAAGCCATACAAGCGGTTTCGTGGGCATTAGAAACAGGCTATCGCTTGATTGATACGGCATCGATGTACGAAAACGAACGGGAGATAGGCTCTGCCATTCATTCGAGTAGAATCAAGCGTGAAGAGATTTTTGTCACGACAAAAGTAAATAATACTGACCAAGGTTTTGATGCTACTTTAAGGGCTTTTGATGAAAGTCTAAAAAAACTAAGCCTTGATTATGTGGATTTATACTTGATTCATTGGCCAATTAAAAAAGGACGAAAAGAAACTTGGCTGGCACTCGAACGTTTGTATGCAGAAAAAAGAGTGAAAGCCATCGGTGTTGCCAATTATTTGATTCCATTTTTAAATGAATTGTCCACTTATTCTTCCATTATTCCGGCAGTTAATCAAGTAGAATTTAGCCCTTTCTTATATTTAAAGGATTTACACGAAGTCTGTCAAGACAAACACATTCAATTGCAAGCTTATACCCCCTTGATAAGAGGGCAAAAAATGAACCATAGTGATTTAAAGTCTATTGCTGAAAAATACGAGAAAACACCTGCTCAAATTATCCTCAGATGGGCTATTCAACACGGAATTTCGACCATACCTAAGTCTTCTAATCTTGAACGTATTCAGGAGAATTTCAATATTTTCGATTTTGAAATAGCTCCACAAGACATGTACATTTTAAATCATTTGAACGAAGATTACCGAGTTGTAGAAAATCCCATGGATTTATTTTAGTCAAACCGAATGACGCAACCCTCCGACAGCTTATTGCATCATATAGTCAGGTTATCAATTCAATTAAAAATCTTTGCTATGAACAAGCTACTATTGGTGTTTTTATTAATTTCGTGTGAGCTTTTTGCTCAAGAATCGCCTTATTTTGTCAAAACTTATCAATCATCTGACATCAAAAACATTGAGGTTCGGTCATCTGGAGGAGGCATAACTGTCATCGGTAATTCGACTGGGGAAACTCGTGTTGAAATTTACGTAAAGCCTAACAATGGACTGACCACTCTATCAAAAGAAGAATTAGAAGAGCGATTGGCAGATTACTATTTATCTGTAAAAAAAGAAGGGAATAGCGTCAAATGTATTATCAAAAGGAAAAATGATACCTCTTGGATGGATTGGAAAAAATCATTGAATATTTCTTTGAAAATTTATACTCCAAAAGAAATCTCAACAGATTTGCAAACCTCCGGAGGGGCTATTCGTCTCAGCAATCTTTCGGGCGACCTGAATTTTAATACCAGTGGTGGTGGATTGACTTTGGAAGATTTATCAGGAAAAATTAAAGGAAAAACCTCCGGCGGAGCAATCAGCATTAAGAATGGCTCTCCTCTCATCGACTTAACTACCAGTGGTGGGGCAATTGAGGCTGAGAATTGCCAAGGAAACATTGCTTTAAGAACCTCAGGCGGTGGGTTGAAATTAACTAATTTGGACGGAAACACAGAAGCATACACCAGTGGTGGGGCAATTCGTGCAGAAAAGATTAAAGGCGAATTAATCGCTTCTACTTCTGGTGGAGGAATCAAATTGAGCAATATTGAAGCAAG
>CAYUFZ010000130.1:4547-7471 GCA_964444025.1 uncultured Emticicia sp. | reverse complement strand
CATCAATTTGAGTTCTGTTGCTGGCAAACAAACCTATGCCAATGGAGGGGTTTATTGTGCCTCAAAAAAAGCAGTAGAGGCATTGAGCGAAGGAATGAGGCTCGATTTGACACAATATGGCATCAAAGTGACCAATATTGCTCCAGGAGCTGTTCATACCGATTTTTCTTTGGTTCGATTCAAAGGTGATGCCGAACGGGCAAACAAAGTATATGAAGGTTTTGAACCTTTGTTGGCAGAAGACATTGCCGATGCTATTTTGTATGCGGTCAATACTCCAGAGAGAGTCACGATTGCGGATATTGTTTTATATGCTAAGGCTCAATCCGCCCCTACAACCATTTATCGAAAGTAAATTCGGATGGATAACTCACTTGAAAGTTTAAAAGATATTGATATTCGGTATTTTCTTCAAGAAATGGGCTTTGAAATCATTCAGAGCCGAAAAATGAAATGCCCTTTTCATGACGACGACAAACCTTCAATGGTGATTTATCCACCTCCACAAAATGAATTTCATTGTTTTGGATGTGGCAAGCATGGGGATATTGTCAATTTCTATGCGGCTATCCATCAATTGTCTTTCAAAAAAGCTTTAGATGAGCTTGCTGAAAAATATTTATTTCATCGCTCAAGCCAAGAAACTCGAAAAATAAATGTCAATCAGGTTTATTCCAAAATCGTAAAAGAAGCAACGCCACAAAAATCGACAGTGATAGCAACGAATATTTATGAAAGTTTGCGACAATTTTGTCTGAATCAAGTGCCTACCGATTCGGCTCGTCGGGCAGCAAATTATTTGAGAGGACGAGGGATTGATGATTGGACAATCAGGTATTTTAAAATATTCGTCATTAAGAATTACTCCGAAACCAACGATTATTTAAAAAATAATTTCAAAATGCAAGAGTTGGTTGATTCGGGTTTGTTTAATCAAAAGGGAAATCTGATATTTTTTGTACACCCAATTATAATCCCATATTTTTCGGACGGTAAAATAGTTTATTTGCAAGGAAGAACTATTGGCACACCTCCCGAAAATAACCATAAATATCAGTTTTTATCAGGAGTTCCTCGAATCATATTCAATGCCGATGTTTTGAAAAATTTGCGTAATAATACAGAAATTTATATAACAGAAGGAGCTTTTGATTGCATGATTTTAGTAAAAAATGGAATGTCCGCAATCAGCCTTGGTAGTGCTGCTTTATTCAAACCTGAATGGATTAAAATACTCAAAAAATTCAAGGTCTTTATCTGTTTTGATAATGACGAAGCTGGTCAAGAAAATGCACTCAAACTTATGGAAAAGCTAATTTTTCATGGTATTTTGGCAGAAATCAAAGATTTAACGAAAGGATTTAAAGATATCAATGAATATTTTGAACGAAAAAAATTAGAATAAAATGTCATGAAAGTATTACAAAACAAATTAAACTCTAATTTTATTCATCAGAGACCTATTTTTCTTGTTCAAGAAATAAAAAGTAAGTACTTTTCTCCCAATTAATAAATTTATTTAAGCACAAGGCTGACACGATTCCTTGTAGGACGAATGTTTCATGTCTTTATCATCAGTCTGTAGATTTAAAAAGAGAGGTGAAATGAAATACCACTTAATAATTATTGTCTTATTTTCAGCTTTACGATTATTTGCTCAAAATGATACCACGAAGCCACTAACATTTGGTGGCTATGCCGAGCTTTATTATAGTTATGATTTTAGTATGCCAGCGAATCACGAAAAACCTGATTTTATTTACAATTATAGACGGCATAATGAACTTAACCTTAATTTAGCGTATGCGAAGGCAAGTTATAAAAAAGATAATTTAAGAGGGAATTTGGCATTAATGCTGGGTAATTATGCTCAATACAATATGAGTACAGAGCCTCATTGGGCTCAGTTTGTGCTTGAGGGTAATATCGGTATCAAACTCTCAAAAAAAAATAATATTTGGTTAGATTCAGGTATAATGCCATCGCATATTGGTTTTGAAAGTGCTGTCGGGGCAGATTGCTGGACCCTCACTAGAAGTTTATTGGCTGAAAATTCGCCTTATTACGAAACGGGTGCAAAATTATCATCTATCAGTAAAAATGAAAAACTAAGCCTTGCTGCAATGGTTTTAAATGGTTGGCAAAAAATTCAAAGACCAAATAATTTTCAAAAACCAAACTTTGGAATGCAAGTGGTGTATCAGCCAAACAATAAAATTACTATTAATTACAGCAATTTTATGGGTACTGATAAGCCTGATAGTCTTCATGCTGTTCGATATTTTCATAATCTTTATACTATATTTGAACCAACTCCTAAGTTTGGTATAATCGCTGGTTTGGATATCGGAATGGAAAAAAATACTCAAAATTCTTATAGTACTTGGTATTCGCCGGTTTTAATTGTCCGACAAAGAATCAATCAAAAAACAAAAATGGCATTTCGTGTAGAATATTATCATGACCCTAAACAAATAATTATTGCGACCGAAACCAAAAATGGCTTTCAAACTTTTGGAATGTCTTCAAATTTTGATTATCATTTCAATGATAGATTAAAATGTAGAATTGAAGGTAAAATGTTTGTCTCGAAAGATAAAATATTCGCTAATGGCAGTAATAATTTTGCGATGACAACGAGTCTGTCAATCAAAATGTGATGTGTCTCTCCAAAGGCTATTCCAATAGACGAACTATCCCAACGATTAGGCGGGTAATTTCGTCTATTGGCTTGTTGGTGGCAAGCGTAGAAAGCGTGTGACAAAGGTCATTGCAAACACTTAACCTTAATCAAGCAGAAGTTTTTCAAATTATCCCCGCTTCTTCAATACTCGTACGTTTTTTGAAGTAAATCAACCATTTAGATTGTCTCGCCTTTGATTACTTTTTTTGAACGAATCATGTCATCTTGAGTGACCAATACA
>CAYUFZ010000130.1:0-4537 GCA_964444025.1 uncultured Emticicia sp. | reverse complement strand
TGCGTCTCTGAGCCTGGTGTCACTTTGACATATACTTTTTCATCGGGGATGTTATAATAAATTACAAATTCGTCTTTTTTTGTCATATTTATCTATTAATTGAGGTAATTTTTTAATTCCTTGTTACAAGGAACTAAATTTTGTCGATTTATGGAAATTTTTTTTGAAGTAAACACATGGAATGCACTTGCTTGTATTTGAATTTTGAGGGGATTTGTTGAAATGTCAAAGCTTTCTCCCGAAAAAATATCGAACCAGGTTCCTATCTTGTCAAAATTTAATTCAATTAGCTTGGCTTCATTTCCAAAATTGGCAATGACTATCCATTCCATTTCTTCATTTTTGAGTGAAATTTGTTTGATAATATCGTCTGAATGAACTTTTACAACACCATCAAAAAATATTTTTTCACTTGTTTTTAGATGAATCATGGTGGCGTAGAAATCGTAAAGTTTTTCTCGCTCTTTTTCTTTTAGATAGTGCCAACCTAGTGGTTTAGTACCTGTTCTGCCATTGTCATTAATGGAGATGTCGTAGCCTAATTCACCAAATTGCCAAAGCATTTTTGGTCCAGGGTATGTAAAAAGCAATGCAATACAAGCTTTTATCCTTTGAAAAACCGTCGCTTCTGAATATTTTTTTAGCCCTTCAACAGCGATTCTTTCTTCATCATGGCTTTCCATATAGGCAATAGAATGAGGCTTTGTCCAAGTTTTATTTTGAAAGTGAGTCCATTCGTAAGAGTCATTTTTCCCTTTCAAAAGGTTTTTCGTGACTGTATTTTGATTGCTCCAAAGTAAAAAACCATACTCAGCAAGCTCTTTTTCTTCTTGATTATCTGCAAAATGCTCTAAAATCAAATAACAATCAGCATCGATTGTGCGAATGGTATCATAGAACCTTTTCAAAAGAGATATTCGTGTAGCATCATATGCACTCCATTCGGCAACATTATTTGGAAATGTATTTTTTTGCGTAAATCCTTTGGAAAGGTCGAATCGGAATCCATCAATTTTGTACTCATTTAACCAAAAGCAAAGTACTTGGTCAAAATAGTATTGTGTAAATGGGCTTTCGTGATTGAAATCGTAAAAAACGGAGTAGGGATGGGTGGCTTTTCTATTGAAAAATGGGTTATTTTTGGCTGGCTTCTGATTGTCCCAATAGGCTTTTAGATATGGAAAATCCTTGTCTGCATGATTCATGACAATATCCAAAATGACAGCAATTCCATTCTCGTGGCATTTATCAATTAAATATTTCAAATCGTTTTTACTCCCGTAGAACTTATCCGTTGCGGTGTAAAATGTGGGATTATACCCCCACGAGATATTGGCAGTAAACTCATTTATTGGCAAAAGTTCAATCGCATTAATCCCTAAATTGAGCAAATAAGGCAAATGCTCTACTACTTCAAGAAAGGTTCGTGAAGGGACAAAATCTCGGACAAGCAGCTCGTAAATAACCAAATGGCTGATATGGGGACGTTTGAAGTTCGTATTTTTCCAAGAGTATTTCGTTTCATTGATTTGAAAAACAGAGACAATCCCTCCAAAGGGATTCGGAGGATATTTTTTTAATCTAGGATAGGTTTTTTCTGGTATATGGCAATCGTGATGGGGGTCTAATACTTTTTCGCTAAAAGGGTCGGCCATGGTGATATTTCCATGGATTGAGTAGAGATAAGCATATTCCATATTTGGGTCTAAATGGTTCACTATCAACCAAAATCTATTATCTTCAGGCGACTTTTTCATTAAATATTGAGCATCAATACTCCAATTATTAAACTCCCCAATAAGATAAACCCATTCAATATTTGGGGCAAATAATACCCATGCAACCGAATGATTGTTCAGTATATTGATGCCATTTTTTAAAGAATTTGGTACTTTTTCTAGAATGGGGGAAATCAAAGATTGAGAGATGGGCTTAGTCATGAATGATATATTTTTGAAGATTTTCATACACTTTATGAATCGGTAATCCCATAATTGTATAGAAGGACCCTTCGATTTTCTGTATGCCTATCATGCCAATAAAATCTTGTACACCATAGCTTCCAGCTTTGTCAAATGGTTGGTAATGAGCGATGTAGTGTTCTATTTCCCAATCAGTTAATTGTTTAAAACTCACCCAAGAGGTATCTGAAAATGATATTTTTTCTTCCTTGGTTAGCAAGCATACACCCGTGACGACCTGATGTGTTTGGTTGCTTAGTGATTTCAACATTTTTATGGCATCCTCAGCATCTTGTGGCTTATTGAGTAGGCTTTTATTGCCTAAATCATCCGAAATGATGACCACCGTATCCGCACAAAGGATAATTTCATCTTGGATAATAGCTGAAAAACAGGCTGCTTTGGCTTCTGCTAGATAAATTGGCACTAACTCGGCGGGCATTTCTTGTGGAAATAGCTCGTCTGTGGGAATAACTTTGATATCAAATGAAAATCCTGCCAATGATAATATTTCTTTTCTTCTTGGAGAATTAGATGCCAAAGTGAGTGCTTTGTTTAATTTCATAAAAAATAAAAATTGAATATAATTTCGTATATTTAGAGAAATAATCGATTGATGTGTAAATTTAAGCATGAAATACCTATTATTAATATTTATTTTTGTTTCCCAAAGTGCAATGGCTCAAAATTGGTATGTTGTTGATACCCTCAAACATTCTAATACCAGTAAGGATAGTGTGTTTTATTCTGCTATTAAGTCAAAATTATCCAAAAGTAAGGTTGGACGTGAGGTTTATGGAGCTGTTTTCCGTGATGTTTATAATTCAACCCCTCAAAAAAAAGAAATAGAAAACCTAGAATTGAATCAATTTGTGAGTTTTGAAGGAAAGACGATTGCTAAAATTTACGTCAAACAACTAGAAGTTTTCGGCCCGACCGTCAATGATACTTTGAGAAAAGGTTCTAAAATTGAGCATTTTATCAGTAAAAATTTCCATACAAATACCCAAGAAAATCTTATCCGAAAATCTTTACTGTTATTCAAAGAGGGTGAATTGCTCAAGGCAAGGGTTCTACGTGAAAATGAGAGATTATTAAGGACGAATCCCATCATTCATGATGCTCGAATTTTGGTGTTTAAACATAAAAATTTAGATGACATGGTGGATGTGTTGGTCTTGATTCAGGATGTTTGGGCAAAAAATATCAATGTAAATGGTTCAAGTTTTAAAAATTTTTCACTAGGATTGGAGAATAAAAATTTTCGGGGCAAAGGTCATTCGCTCTATCATCAATTGTCTTGGAAAGCAACGGATTCTCTACAAAAGGTTGGTTGGCGAACCATTTATACGATTCCTTATATCAAAAATACGTGGACGACAGCACAATTTAGGTTTATTTATGAAAAAGATATCAAGCAGATTGCTGCAAAAATTTATCGACCTTTTTTGAGTATTGATACCAAAAATGCTGGTTCGATTGAGCTAGGCTATTTGAATACGAGAGAGTATAAAAGATTGATTATCAATAATAAAGACCGATTATTGGTTTATCCTGTAGCTCAGTATTATTCTGATTTTTGGTATGGAAGGGCTTTCAAATTAAATCAAAATGAGGTGTCTAAACGTTTGGTATTGGCTATCAGGCGAACGAATTTTGAATTTAACCAAAGGCCAAAAGTTACAGAAAATGAAAATAAAATTTATTGGAATAGAACTACTTGGTTGGTGAGTACTGGTTATTCTGATAGAAATTATCGCCGTGATTTTTTAGTTTATGGATTTGGGAGAACGGAAGATATTCCAATCGGAAAAATTGTATCATTGACAGGAGGGCTGGAGCAAACAGAATTCGGGAAGAGGACGTATCTGGGGAGTCAGGTTTCGTTTGGAACATATTTGTCTGCTAATCGAGGGTATTTTTATTCATTGTTCAATGCGGGTTCTTTTTTCAAGGATAATGCTGCACAACAAGGAGTTTTAAGTCTGAAATCATTTTATTTTAGTCCACTTTATCGCTTGGGTGGAACTCATTTCCGGCAGTTTATTAGTTTGAATTTTACTTATGGCATCAAACGAGATGCTTTAGATTATCTGAATATCAGTGGACGGGAAGGGATTTTGGGGGTGAATAGCGATGCCCTGAGAGGTGATAAGCAAGCAGTTTTAGGATTAGAATCGGTGTTGTTTTCTCGCAAAAGTATTTTTGGGTTTAGAGTTGCCCATTTTGTGTATGTCAATTTGGGTATGGTTGCTCTGAATCAAAATGCTTTGGTTTCAAGCCCTATTTATCAAGGATATGGCTTGGGAATTAGGTTAAGAAATGAAAATTTAACTTTTAATACCTTTCAAATCAGGGTCGGGTATTATCCGAATATTCCACTTATTTCAAATGATTTTAGATTTGCATTTGAGGGGGTTCAGCCTTTGAGGTTAAGAGATTTTGATATTTCTGCTCCTCAAGTCATTCCTCTAAAATAAAAATAGAAAAAAAACGTTATTTATAGTGAACTATTTTTAATTCGCAATTGTATCCAATGTATATACATTGATTGTTGTGGTAGTTAAAAATGTATT
>CAYUFZ010000129.1:6224-7622 GCA_964444025.1 uncultured Emticicia sp. | reverse complement strand
GAGAAGACATCCCTCCCGCAAGAATTAGTAATTTCATTAATAAACTATTAAATAAAACATATAAAAATTTGGCAAAAATAAGCAATTTTAAGATAAACCAAGCAAATCAGGCTGTATTGACGAAAAAATAAGTTGCTGAAGGTATTTTCTAAATTTCTATGTCTGAAATAGAAAAAAAATAGTATTTTTGGCACAGATTATTCTCTTTAAGAACCAAATTAATTATTATGTCAGAATTTCCCCCTTGCCCGAAATGCCAATCTGCTTATGTCTATCCTAGCGATGGTTTGTTGATTTGCCCAGAATGTTTTTATGAATGGAATCCGGAAGATGTTGAAGCCGAAGCATCAGAACCCAAAATTTTAGATGCTAATGGAAACGAATTAAAAGATGGTGATTCGGTAGTAGTTATCAAGGATTTGCCAGTAAAAGGGGCTCCTAAGCCGATTAAGGCAGGCACAAAAGTTAAGAATATCCGATTGACTGACGGCGACCATAACATAGATTGTAAAATTGAAGGGTTTGGTTCTATGGCTTTAAAATCTGAATTTGTGAGAAAAGCCTAAAACTGAGGCTGTCGGTACCGACAGCCTCTAAAATTACCATTCTCTTGAGAATTTATTCTCCATCAATTTTTCTTTTACTGCAGCATTAAATGAATAAGCAAAGGTTAACATGATGGCTCTAGTATCTGCTTTAGAGACCCTCTTTGAGTCAAAACTTGTGCTATGCAAAGTTACGCCACTTTTTAATGTATTGAATAAATCAACTATGGTTATCCCTAGACGAGCATTTCTTTTCGTTATTTTCTGCTGATAACCTAAATCCATAAAATAAATAGGGATTAGCGTTCCTTGGGGTGTTGTGGTGGGAGAGGTATAATTAGCGATGACTTGTAATTTCCCTTTTTTTGCGATATCAAAAGAATTGATAAGTTTTCCAAAATAGTTGAAGGCCATTTGGGAAGCATCTGTTTGAATATTCGTTGCATTCATCTGAATGTGTAGCAGAGTAAAGCTAAGATTAACATTATATTTAGGGAAAAGAGTGCCTGAAAGTACATTTTCCAATCCGTAACTCTTAGATACTCCAATATTCATGGGTTTATTTAATACAATACCGTCGCCAATGATTTGATAAAAAGGGCGAATAGTATTTTCTGAATGCCTATAAAATATAGATGAATTTAGCTCGATTTTATTAAATTCTCTCGAATAGCCAACCTCTAAAGCATGAATAATTTCAGGTTTTAAAAAAGGATTGCCACTATGTGGATTGAGAGCATCGGTGATATCTACAAATGGATTTAGCTGCCCCAAACCAGGTCTGTTTATTCGTTTTCCATAGCTAATTTTCCAATTTGATTTGCTGAGTGGAAGGGAGGCAACCACAAATATT
>CAYUFZ010000129.1:5844-6214 GCA_964444025.1 uncultured Emticicia sp. | reverse complement strand
AGAGAATAAGACAATAAAGCTGTTGGAAATAATTTAAGATATTGGTTGCTGAAACTAAGTTCGCTTGTTTTTGTATTCCCTTGATTATTTACTTGTTCTGCACGAATGCCGAATTCATAATGAATTTCTTTGGAAACATTTCTGACCAAGCCATATAGTGCTTCTACTTGTTCATTAAAATGAAAAATATTAGATGAACTCGTATTGATTTGATAAACCTCATTGATTTTATCTGCCATTTGATAATCTGTCTGAATTTTTCGAAAAAGACCTTTGTATCCTATATCGAAGATAGCTTTATCGCTTAAAGGCTGAGAATAATCAATTTTCAGGCTAGATATTGTTCCTGATTCATAATTATGCGTACGTT
>CAYUFZ010000129.1:0-5834 GCA_964444025.1 uncultured Emticicia sp. | reverse complement strand
TACATAAAATCATCTAATTGAGCTAAGTTTTGTGATAGAGATTTTGTGTCAATTAGTGTGTTTTCTTTGCCATTTTCAATAGAAGTTGCAATGTTTGCTGTTAATCTTTGGTTTGGATTTGTAAATTTTCTTTCAAAATCCATCGAAAATTCTGCTACTTTAGCACGTTGAAGTTCTAAGGAATGTCTTTGGTTTGCCGAAACAAATTGGTTATTTATCTGTCTGAAAATAGATTGAAGCGTTTCGTTATTATCTTGACTTTTAATGTTTCCAATACCTTCCAAACTAATAAAGTTTCTCTTATTCCATTGATAGTCAAAGTTAATCTTTAAATTTTGTAGTCGTTCCATTCGAGCATCCACTCGATTTTGATTCAGAAAGTAAATATCAGGGGAGTTATAGTTGAGGCGATTGGCTTCAATTGCCCTCGTTCTTCCAGCAAAGCGATTGTCGTAGGCAATTGCAAGATTGTATTTCTGTGTTTTATGATTAATTACAGCTGAATTTGCTGTACGAAACTTTGCCCCAAAGCCATCTCCAAGAGCAAATGCCCCATTTGTGCCATTTGCTTTATTTTTTTTCAGTACAATGTTAATGATACCACTCTCTGCATTAGCATCGTATTTTGCTGAAGCACTGGTTATCACCTCGATAGATTCTATAGAGCTAGCGGGTATCAAGTCTGCGGATGCTAGATTTGAGTTTCTGCCGTTAATTAAAATTAGAGGGCTTTTGCCCCTTAAAGTAATTGCACCTTCGGCATCAACCGAAACTGTTGGCGTATTTTTTAATAAATCAGTGGCTGTTCCACCTGCTTGTGTAATATTGGAGGCTACATTTATTTTAAATCCTTCAGGAATTTTTTCAATAATGTTTTTTTGACCCACTATTTGAACTTCAGAAAGTATTTTTGCATCTGTATGAATGTTTATCACACCTAAATTAATAGAAGGCTGTAATGCACTAATAGTAGATTTTAGAGAAAGAGAATTGTATCCAATTAGAGAGATTTTAATTGTATATTCAGAAAGTGTCAAATTGGAAAATTCAAATCTGCCCACTGAATCTGTCATGCTCATAGCAAGAATCTTGGAGGAGTCTGATGATTTTGCAAGAGTTATAGTCGCAAATTCAACAAATTGATTTGAGTTGTCTTTCAATGAACCGAATAGTTTGCCCGAATTTTGACTAAAAACATTTTGATTCAATATAAAAAATATCAGAAAAAAAGGGGCAAGTTTGGAGCTGTAATGAGACTTTAGCATATTTAATGATTAATATTCAAGAATTTAACTAATAAACTCTTGTACGAATCACCAATAGGAAATTCATTATTGTTAATGAAAATCGAATTTTTCCTGATGGCAGTAATGGCATCAAAAGCCACTAAAAATGACTTATGGATTCGTACAAATTTATTTATAGGCAAATCTAACTCAATATTTTTAATGCTTGTACGTACTATGAGTGGTTTTGGGGTGTTTTTTAAGTAAATTTTAATATAATCACCCAAACCTTCAATCCACATAATATCAGAAAACACTACTTTAATTTGACTATAATCGGCATTTACAAAGAAATATTCTAGGGAGTTAGGCTCGTTTCGGCTAACCTTTTTTAGCTCAAAAATTTCTTTGGCTCGATGACAAGCTTTTAAAAACCTCTCTAGCGAAACAGGTTTAAGCAGATAGTCCACCACTGCTAAATCAAATCCTTCCAAAGCATATTGCTTATATGCGGTTACGAAGATAACCATTGGACGGTTCTCAAGGCTGCCAACCAGTTGCAAACCGTTCAAACCGGGCATTTGAATATCCGTGAATATTAAATCGACCTGATTTTCAGATAGAAATTTTATGGCCTCAAAGGCATCCGAACAAAGTCCGACTAATTCTAAAAATGGTACTTTTTTTACATTATCCTCTAGCAAGCGGAGTGCTAAGGGTTCGTCATCAATGATAAGGCACCGCATTATTCTGTCAATTTAATCATTAGTTTTACATAAAAAAAAGAATCATCTGAGCATATACTTAGCTCGTGCTTGTTTTTATACAAAAGCTCCAGTCTTCTCCGAACGTTGGTCAAGCCAATACCAGAAACTTTATCTTTTGGGTGATTATGTATGTCAAAGGAATTTTTTGTCATAAATACCAAAACATTATGGTTTAACTCTAAATCAATTTCTATGGTAGGTTGCCGAACGATATAGCCATGTTTAAAGGCATTTTCCACAAATGGAATCAATAACATGGGTTCAATAGTGAATGCCCGAGCATCGATACCAATCGATGATTTTATGTTAATTTTATTGCCGAATCTTTGTTTTTGTAGTTCGATGTAACTCTTTAAGTATTGGACTTCTGTTTCTAAATATACTTTTTCCTCATCTGTCTCGTACAGCATGTATTGAAGCAAATTTGAGAAGTTGAGAACTGTTTGTTCTAAGTTGTCACTTTTCAATCGAATCATCGCTACGATATTGTTCAATACATTGAATAAAAAGTGAGGACTGATTTGTGAACGGAGAAAAGCTAATTCAGTTTTTAGATTTTCGCTAGCTTTGGCTTGGGCAGCTAATTCGTTCTGAAATTTATCCCAAACCGATTTGAAAGCAATACTTGCCAAAGAAGTAAATATAAATGGGCTAAAATTATGAAATATTACCCTTGAAAAATGGTAAGTATGCTGAATTTTTAGTAAAATAAATAATAATTTATCAAAATAGACAATCGATAGAAAAGTAATTAACTGAATCGCAAAGAAGCTAAAATATTTCTTTTTATAAAGTATTTTTGGAATCAAAAATTGGGTATTACAGTAGAAAACTATTACCCAAAATACTTTATTAGCCATGCCAAGATAGAAAAAATCCGAACGTTTATGTCCAGGTCGAGAGGTTTCATCCATATTTTCGGAATTAAATATGGAGGGAATTAAAAAAATTACCGCCCATACCATGATATGTACGAGCGGTACTTTATATTTAGAATATATTTGTTGGATATTCATCGAGATTAATGAAAGCTAAGAACGGCTGTTTTTACAAATTCCTTAGAATTTCCGCTTAAACTGAAAGCAGCCGCTTGCTCTGCCGAAGTAATTCTAGCTTGATATACTTCCGATTTATCTCCTTTTTTAACTTCTACTTTTACAATGCAAGGGACAGCAGCACTGATTTTTGAGCTTAATAAGATGCTGCCAAAAGGAATAGGCTTTTCAACGTTGGGCTTTAGCTGATTTGCCGTCGTAAATTTTTGTCCAACTAAAAGACTTTCAACAGCATGGCTTGCGGTATCTTCTACCCATACAGCAACATCGGATTCTTCTGAGCCTTTATTTTTTACTAAAACCAAATCGAATGCTTTTCCTGACGATTTTTCATTGGATTGCACTTCATTCAAAATTGGAGGTCTGCCACCGCCTTTTCCGCCACTTGCAAATAATTTGCCAACTTCCGCTACTGGTTCTAATATCTCTGTTAAGCCTCCCACAACAATAACCAAGGCAATAACACCCGACCAAATCAATTCTTTCTGAATTTTACCAGTTTTTCTAGATTTAGAATATCCAGTAATCGAATCCCAGTTATTTTTAATGTGAAAAATAGCAAAACCAGTAAATACTAGCCCAATGATGGTGTGTGTAATTTCAATAAAATGTGCTTTTTGCTTAAAATACAGTAATATACCCGTAATTGACATCGCTAAAAAAGCAAACCCTATCGTAAGACTGACTAAATTTTTGTTTTTCATTGTAAAATTGTTTTTGGTTTAAAAGATGATTCAAATTAGTTAAATTTATAGTGGAAAAACAAGCCGAGGTTATTTTTTACTTTTTTGCTTGCTCCGTACAAATCGTGATTTATGCCGATTCCGGTGGCAAATCCTTTATAAAAGATACCAATTCTACCCAAAATAAAACTTCTTTCGTGTAAATCTACACTTATATTTTGTACATAAAGGCTTTGTATTCTGGCATAAAAACCCGGTTTTTCTGTTTTTTTTTGGATAAACTCAAGCAATGCAAAACTCTTTAATGATACTTCTTTATTTAGTTCGATGGTTGGATTCAAGACCAACATCAGCTTTTTATTGTACACATATTGTAAGCCAACCAAAGGCGAGAAGCCTTTTGCGGAGTTGAAACTAGCTCCACTAGCCAATCTGATTCCTTTGTATATTTCATAATTGAGCTGGATATTTGAAACCACTTCATTGTTCGTTTTATCTTGGTTGCCATAATCTCCGGCCAAAGTTGTAAGCGAAAAAACGCCCCATTTAGGATTCGTAAAATTTTTAGAAATAATGGTCTGGGCTTGAATTCTATTGTTTCCAAGCAATATTTCTATCGGTGTTGGTTTTGTTTGGGCAAAAAGTTGATAAGAACAGAGCAGGAAAAGGCCTGTGATATTTTTCATTTTTTATAAATTAATCCAACAAATCTAATTTATTAAAATCAATCAATTGGATAAATGATTTATAAGCCACAAATTCGTCGGTCAACTGCCAAAACAAAACGTTAAATTAATTTTACTGCCCAAGCTCTTTCAAAAGAATCTTCGGGTAATAATCGTTGGATTCCTTCTTTTTCTGTTAATTGCTGAGAACTACTGACAGCGTCTGCAATCCCACACCAAGGCTCAATACAAATAAAATCGGCATTTTTTGCTGACCAAATCCCCAAATATGGGAAACCCGCATAGTCAAATTTTAATTGATAGGGACTTTTGTCTGATTTCAAAGTAACGAAAGAGGATTTCAAATGCTTGAATACCAAGGCATCTTCGTAAAAAAGCTCTTTCTTTAAGGGCAAAATTTTAGATTCTGTTTCCGAAAATCCATCTTCCTCGTCCCAAGTTGGTTCCATGATTGGCAGAGGCTCGTCCAAAACTAGTCCTTCTGAACTTAAAGGCCAACGTTTTAGTATTTCTTCTTCTTCAAATTCGAGGTAATAATCATCATATCGAAGGGTATTGTCTAGTGGTAGGGCAAAAGCAGGATGCCCACCTATCGAAAAATACATATCAGTTGAGCCTGTATTGAGGATATGATAACTCACACTCAGTACATTGGCAAATAATTCATACGTTAATCGAAGCTCAAACTCAAAAGGAAATACTTTTTCAGATTCTTCGTCAGATTTTAATAGGAAGGTAATTCCATCGTCCCAATAATCTTCTACCTCAAAAATCCTATCACGGGCAAAGCCATGACGAGGCAAAGTATAAGATTTTTCTTCGAAATAATATTGATTGTCTTTTAACCCGCCAACGATAGGGAATAAAATCGGAGAAGTTTTAGCCCAGAAATTAGGGTTTCCGCTCCACAAATATTCAAGATTATGTTTTTTATGAAAAAGCCCAACAAGTTCAGCCCCTTTTTCATTCATACTTACTTTTAAAAACTCATTTTCTAAAATATACATACCTTTAAAAAAAATTAACCAAATAATTCAGAAAAAACATCCTCTAACTTGCCAGCTGCAAAAATTTCAATGCCATATTGCTTTTGGTCAAGGCCTTTCAAATTGTACTTAGAAATAAAGATTTTCTTAAAACCCAATTTTTCAGCTTCGGAGATGCGACTTTCGATTCGATTGACTGCCCGAACTTCGCCACCCAAGCCTACTTCCGCTGCGAAACAAAATGCTCCCGACACACTGATGTCTTCGTAGGATGAGATAATAGACACACAAATAGCCAAATCAATGGCAGGGTCTTCTACTTTTAGTCCGCCAGCAATATTTAAAAAAACATCTTGAGTTCCTAATCTAAAACCACCTCTTTTTTCTAAAACTGCCAACAACATCTGCATTCTTCGGCTATCGAATCCATT
>CAYUFZ010000128.1:4838-7705 GCA_964444025.1 uncultured Emticicia sp. | reverse complement strand
TGTCCGAAGATTTGCAAAGAAATAAAATACATCATTGCAACACAAGAGATTCGAAGGGTAAAGCACGGCAAATTCATAATAGTAAAAAGGTTTATGTGTTTTGAAATTGTATTTTTCCGAAATTTAATTTAATTATTTGCCAATTCTATGCCAACTTTTGTAAAATCTTCAAGAAACTTAGCGAATGGATACATTTGTAAGTTTTTTATGACAACGCTCATGAATTTATTTCCTACATTATCCATAGATTAATTCAAAAATTATTTTTTCGGATGTTTCCTAGCTTTCTCAAATTCAATGCCAATTATTTGTATTGAATAAATAAGTTATCCAACGGATACAATTTTTGAAGGGATTATCAACAAAATGATGGGGGCTTCGTGGTACTTTCCAATGATAAAATGAAAGAACAAAAACAAATTTATCAATAAAATGAATCGTCAGATTGCTACAACTGAATCATATTAATCGCTAGCTTCGCTCATGTTATTTGGTTTTTCTGCTTAAAAAACCTTTTTTGTCAACTGAATTTTTACCATATTATTTATTTTTTTAATTACTTTTGTAGCGTTGTTTTGGTACAGAAAGCTTGTCTCTGTTCAAAATGAAGCATATTTTATAAATAATTTAGATATTGAATGAAAATTTCTTACAATTGGTTAAAAAGGCTGATAAATATCAACGAATCGGCAGAAGAAATCGGAAAAATATTGACTTCAACCGGTCTTGAGGTAGAAGGAATAGAAGAGATAGAGTCCATCAAAGGAGGATTGAAAGGATTTGTGGTGGCTGAAGTGCTGACTTGTGAGCCTTTTATGGTGAAAGATAAACAATTGCATCTGACAAGCGTGGATATTGGTACAGAGACACCTTCAAGCATTGTTTGTGGAGCCTCAAACGTGAAAGCTGGGCAGAAAGTGATTGTGGCGACTCTCGGAACAATCATTCATTTAGAAGATGGCAAAACATTTACGATTGAGAAAAGAAAAGTTTATGGACATCCTTCAGAGGGTATGATTTGTGCGGAAGATGAGATGGGGGTCGGAAAATCTCATGATGGAATATTGGTATTAGAGACTGAACTACCCAACGGAACTCCTGCTTTGGAATATTTTGTATCTAAAGGTTTACCTGTTGAATCAGATTATCAATTTGAAATCGGATTAACTCCCAATCGAGCAGATGCTGCTTCACATTTAGGTGTAGCAAGGGATTTGAAAGCGGCATTGGGGAGAGAAATACATTTGCCTTCGATAGGAGCTTTTCAACCCAAAGAAAACGTACATTCAGATTTTCAAATCATCATTGAAAATACAGATGCGTGTCCAAGGTTTTGTGGTTTAGAAATTAGAAATGTTCGGGTGAAAGAATCCCCTGAATGGCTCAAAAATTCATTAATATCGATAGGATTGAATCCCATCAATAATATTGTTGATACCACGAATTATATTTGTCATACATTGGGGCAGCCCATGCACGCTTTTGATGCAGATGAAATCAAAGGCAAAAAAATTGTGGTGCGAGTACCTGAAAAAGATACCAAGTTTATTACTTTAGATGGTTCTGAAAGAAAGCTTTCTGGACATGATTTAATGGTTTGTAATGCCGAAGAACCGATGGCAATTGCTGGTGTTTTTGGTGGACAAAAATCAGGAATTAAGGATACAACAAGCCATGTTTTTTTAGAAGTGGCTTATTTTAATTCAGTATGGATTAGAAAAACAGCTACCTTTCATGGATTAAAAACGGATGCTTCTTTTAGGTATGAAAGAGGAACAGACCCCAATATGCCTCCGTATGCCATTCGTTTGGCTGCATTATTGATTCAGGAAGTAGCAGGAGGAGAGATTCAGGGCAATGTCTTGGATATTTATCCGAAAGAAATTCAAAATGCTACGATTGAGGTTAAATACAAAAACATCGACCGTCTGATTGGAAAAGTATTGGATAGGGATTATATCCAGTCAATTTTAGAAAGTTTAGAGATTAAATTGATAGAATCGGACGAAGTAGGGATGAAATTGAGTGTACCGCCGTTTCGGGTAGATGTGACGAGGGAGGCAGATATTGTGGAAGAAATACTAAGAATCTATGGATTCGATAACATCGAATTGTCGGAAAATCTTCAAGCGGACTTTTTATCAGGATTCCCTGAAAAAGATGTAGATAAATTGCAATTTAAAATCATCGATTTATTGTCTGGAAATGGTTTCAATGAAATACAAACCTTATCGATAACCAAGCCTGCTTATAACCAAGCGGCTAAATCATTGGCTAAAGGAGAGGAAATTACTTTATTGAATCCATTAAGCGAGGAACTCTCGGTTTTGCGTCAAAATCTATTGATGAGTGGCTTGGAGTCTTTGGCATACAATATCAATCGTCGTCAGAAAGACCTAAAATTATTTGAATTTGGCAGAAGTTATTTCAAAAAAGAGGGGAAATATAAAGAAAATAAGCATTTAGGGCTTTGGCTGACAGGTAATCAATCGGCGGAGACTTGGCTATCGGTCAGCCGTTCAGTTGCGTTCCATGATTTGGCAATGGCTGTACAAAAGATATTTAAAGCCATGAAAGTAAATCACTTCGAAACATCAGAGGCTGATAATCAAATATTTCAGTATGGCTTGAGTTATTCTATCAATAAAAAGCCTGTGGTTAGTTTTGGGTTAGTCAGAAATTCAATTTGTAAAATTGCTGATATCAAACAAGCGGTATTTTTTGCGGATTTTGATTGGGAATATTTGCTGAAACAATACTCTTCAAAAGTTGCATTTTCTGAAATTCCTAAGTTTCCAGAGGTACGAAGAGATTTGTCTTTGGTGATAGATAAAAATGCCTTTGGCAGGGAATTCGTTGAAAGCGGC
>CAYUFZ010000128.1:4610-4828 GCA_964444025.1 uncultured Emticicia sp. | reverse complement strand
AAAGGCATTAAGTTTGAGCAAATTAAGGCTATTGCTCAAAAAACGGAAAAGAATTTACTCCAAAACGTCAATGTATTTGATATTTATGAAGGAGAAAAACTCGGCAATAATAAAAAATCTTATTCGGTCAGTTTTACGTTGATTGATAAAGAAAAAACATTAACTGATGAGGTAATCGATAAGACGATGAATCGATTGATTGCTGCGTATGAGAAGGA
>CAYUFZ010000128.1:0-4600 GCA_964444025.1 uncultured Emticicia sp. | reverse complement strand
AATCATCAGAAAATAATATTTTCAGGAGATGGTCGAGCATAATAGCTCGACCATCTTTTTTTATTCAATGCTTACGGCTTTATGCTTAGAAGCATTTGGGATAGATTTTCTTACTTTATTTTGACAACAACTTTGCCTTTAGAACGACCAGATTCAACATACCCCAATGCCTCATTCATTTGCTCAAATGGAAATACTTTATCAATTATTGGACGAATTTTATCTTGTTCAATCAACTTTGTGATTTTACTCAAAGCTTCTCCGTCTGCTTTCATAAACAAAAAATTAAAATTGACACCGAGTTTTTTTGCTTTCTGTCTTACCGGAAAACTCAGCAAATTCATTAAAATCTGAAAATGCCAACCTAAACCAAGTTTTTTAGCAACTTCGCCAGTGGGTGGCCCTGTTAGAGATACAAGTGTACCACCAGCTTTTAATATTCTTAAAGAATTTTCAAGCACTTTTCTCTCTTTATTGCTATGAAGCACAACATCATAATCTTTTAAAATTGTTACGAAGTCTTGTTTTTGGTAATCAATCACTAAGTCAGCACCAAGACTTTTGACTAAATCAGTATTTGCCGAACTTGTAGTAGTAGCCACAAATGCACCAGTATATTTCGCCAACTGAATCGCAAAAGTGCCAACTCCTCCAGAACCAGCTTGAATAAATACTTTTTGACCTTTTTTGAGTTTAGCAATTTCGATAAGTGCTTGCCACGAAGTAAGTCCAACCAATGGAATAGAAGAAGCTTCTTCCATTGAGATATTTTTGGGTTTTAAAGCCAAATCATTTTCATTGACTGAGATAAATTCGGCAAAGGTACCAATTCTAAAATCAGCAGGCCTTGCATACACTTCATCACCGACTTTAAATTTTGAAACTTTTGACCCAATTCGTGTAACAACGCCTGCCATATCGTGACCACCTACAAAAGGTGTTTTGTAAGGAAGTAAAATTTCAAATTCACCATTTCTTATAAGTGAATCTAATTGATTTATAGCTGTACTATTGACTTGAACCAAAACTTCATTTTCTTTTACTGTTGGGTCACTTACATCAGTTAAATATAATTTCTCTTTTTTTCCGTATTTTTTTACTATAAATGCTCTCATTTTATTTGAATTTATTGATGTTTTTAATTACTGAATTTTCAAATGATTTGTATGCGAAATGCTGAATAGCTAAAAATAAAGATGCTCCTTTACCAATAGGATGGCTGAATGTCGGATTTTTATCTTCAATTAATTTCAAAAGGGTATTGATGACTGGCGTAGGCTCAGGTGATTCCTCAAACATTTTTTTGGAAAACCTTGCGATTTTGTTTCGGTACGTGTCGTAATCACTGATTTTCCCTTCTGCAACAAACGAATTTGTAATAATGCCTGTTCTGAAACCCATTGGCTCAACCATTGCCACTTTAATATTAAACTCATTGAGTTCAAATCGTAAAGACTTAAAATAACCTTCCAAGGCATGTTTGGAAGCACCATAGTAGGCTGCACTCGGAAAATTCAGTAAACCCATAATTGAACCAACCGTAATTATTTTACCAAAATGTTGCTTTCTAAAATATGGTAAGATTTCGTTGGTAATTTTTATAGTCCCCCAAAAATTGGTTTCAAATTGTTGTTTGCCTTGTTCAGTTGTTGTTTCTTCTGCAAGACCTGACAAATAATAACCTGCATTGTTTACTAAAACATCTAATTGAGAAATGTGCTTAAACAATTCATTACCGAACGAATTTATTGAGCTTTCATCTGAAATATCCAATGCCAACATTTTAAAAGGCACTTGCATTTTGTTTGGGTTACGACTAGTGCCTACAACATTGTATCCACTTTCGTGTAGCTTGGTAGCGACTATCAAACCAAAACCTGACGAGGCACCCGTAATTAAAATAGTTTGTTTCATTCTTTATTTTGTATTGAAAAATATTTTGTAACTTTACTTGCATTTTGAAAGTACAAATATATGAATTACTTTCAAAATGCAAGTGCTTTTTTGTAAATAAAATAAATAAAAAAATGGTATCAGTTAAAAAAAGGTCGGAATGTCCTATTAGTTGCTCACTTGACATTTTTGGAGACAAGTGGTCGTTGTTGATAATTCGAGACATGATGTTTGCTAATAAATCAACTTATAGTGACTTTTTAAAATCAGCGGAAGGTATTGCCACAAATATTTTAGCCTCACGACTACAAAGCTTAGAAGAGAATAAACTTATAGAAAAGTTAGTACACCCGGAAAGCAAAGCAAAAGTTCTATACAAACTCACTCAAAAAGCCATAGATTTATTGCCAATTATTATAGAAATACATTTGTGGGCGGAAAAACATTTTGACATTCCTGCTGAAATTGAAGAAATAATCAAGGAAGCCAAGCAAAATAAAGACGAATTTATTAAAAAAACGACACGACAATTAAAGCAACAAATAGCAAATTAAGAAAGACATCACATACCGAAATATCCTTCAAAATGTGGGTTGAAATGACAAACTGAAACAAATCCACCCGTCGCTAAGTCCCTAACAATTGACGAGGAACTACATTTCATTCTGGACACAAACTATTCATGCAAGAAAAATTACCAATAACTAAGCAAAACTTAATTATTGTTGAAAGATAATCCAAACATTTGAAGTTGGGCTTTTAAAATAAGCCCCTTAATCCTCTGGGCTATCAATAAATTGTTGATAAAAGCCCTTTCTTTGAGCTCGGCTAATGGGTAATTCTACATCAGGGTAACCCTCAATCGAAATTTTATTTTCATTGATTCCAACAATTTTGTCAATATTAACAATATACTTGCGATGAATTTGCACAAACTTGCTGGCCGGAAGTTTTTGAATAATCTCTTTCAAAGCACTGAGATAGAGGTAAGAATCATTTTTTGTATGAATTTTGATATAATCCGAATAGGATTCGATATAATCGATGTCTTTTACAAAAAATTTAATAACAGACCCTTTGCTTTTTAATACGATTGTTTCATTTGAACCACGTTCTTGGTCTATTTTAATGAGTTTTTTGACTTTTTGAATAGACTGAACGAAACGTTTGTAGATGAATGGTTTTTTTAGATAATCCACCACATTTAATTCAAATGCTTGCACAGCAAAACTATCATAGGAGGTTGTCATGATAATATAAGGCATAAACAATAAATCGGAAATGAAATCGATTCCATTTTTACCAGGAAGGATAATGTCTAAAAAAATTAGGTCAATTTTATTAGGACAATCTTTAATAAATTCTTCTGCTTTTTCTACCGAATCAAAAACTCCTAATATAGAGAGTTCTTCACCATATATTTTACAATTTCTGACTAAGGTCTGCTGAGACAAAATATCGTCTTCTACAATGATACAATTCATCTGAAAAGGGAATTAAATAAAATTTGAATGGCTATTTTAAATTTTTACTCAAATATACATGATGTTTTTATAAATACTTCCAAAAAAAGTCTAAAATTTCAGTTAAAATGTATTTTATTTCGATTGAATGGTCCTTTTTTGTCGATAAATGGGGAAATATACATGATTTGTTTTGATATTTTAGCTAAGATAGGTACAATTAAAACTTATTTAAGTGCATAAATCAAGACAGCTTTAGTCATTATTTTGGACTAAAAACACTTACAAAAAAACTTTTGCATGGAAATCCTTCCATAAATTTGTTTTTCCAAAAAAAGATATGAGAAATAAAAATATTTCATTGATAGTATTGGCTTCCATTGTTGGTTCTTTGATAGAATGGTACGATTTTTATATTTTCGGGGCATTGTCATTGGTGATTTCTACTAAATTTTTTCCTGAAGAAAACCCAACTTTGGCATTTTGGGCGACATTATTTATTTGGGGAGCAGGGTTACTTGCTCGTCCAATAGGTGCGATTTATTTCGGAAAAATAGGTGATAGCTTGGGGAGAAAAGTGGCTTTTACCAAGACTTTGATGCTCATGAGTGGGGCAACAATAGGCATCGGACTGATTCCGACGTATGAGTCAATTGGATTATTTGCTCCAATTTTGATATTTTTACTGAGATTCGTTCAGGGTTTTGCATGGGGAGGAGGGTATAGTGGAGCAGCAATCATTCTTGCCGAACATGTTGTACCAGGTCAAAGAGGCTTTTGGACTTCTTGGCTACAAGCATCTGCGTTAGTGGCAATAGGTTTGGCATCGATGGTAATATTAGGTGTAAAAAATGGTTTGTCAGAGCAGAATTGGGATATTTGGGGCTGGCGGATACCTTTTTTATTTTCATTTGTTTTACTCATTATTTCTTATTTTTTTCAAAAAAAATCTCAAGAGAGTCCAGTATTTTTAGAATTGAAGGCTCGTAAGGAAGAAGCCAAAGACCCACTGCATGAATCTTTTTTCGTCAGAAATAATCTCAAAATTCTCTTATTAGCATTATTGAGTGTTTGTTTGGGAGCGGGGGTGATGGGCTATTCCTCTATTGTTTTTATACATGGTTTTATGACCAAATATATGCAGCTTCCTTTTAATCAATACAATCGAATAGTGATTATTTTGTCCTTATTATCTTGTCCGATATTCATATTTTTTGGTTGGCTTTCGGATAGAATTGGCAGAA
>CAYUFZ010000127.1:0-7707 GCA_964444025.1 uncultured Emticicia sp. | reverse complement strand
TTATATTAGGGTACAAAAGACAAAAGTGAGGTACAAATTGTTGTAAAAGTACGACCAAATACAGCAATGAAATGTACGCTCACTTATTAGACAAATTTAAGGAAAGCCATCCAGATTGGCAAGTTGGATTAGTAAAAAATACGCTACTTATGGTAGCTTTGATTTTAGACCGTCAAACAGTATGCCTTTGGAAATTAAAAGGCAGTGTTGGGAAGTTTCTTGGCAATACACAAACAGATAGCCGCTCTCATTATCAGCGTATAAAAAGGTGGTTTTGGAGTAGTTTAGAGCAAAAATATGTTTGGTTAACTTTATTAGAAATTTCGGCAGGTCTTCTAAAAAAAATGACAGAAGTTATCATCATCGATGGTACCTCTTGGCAGTGGGGCGGTCAGACCTATCATTTTCTAACACTGAGTGTTCTTTACAAAGGAGTTGCTATTCCAATCTGGTGGATAGAACTTGGACGTTTAGGAGTCAGTAACCAAAATCAGCGAAAAGTACTTTTTATTGGGGCATTAAAAGTGCTAAAACTCTTAGGAAAAACGCTCATTGGAGACAGAGAATATATAGGTGAAGCATGGTTAAAGTACTTGAAAAACAATGGATTATCTTTTGTAATAAGGCTTAGAGACAAAAATTACAATGATGCGATTAATATGACAGGTAAGTCTATAGAAAAATTAGAAAAAAAAGCAAGGAAACGATTAGGGCAAGCCTTTTTAAAAAATTTTGAACTCAACGGTGAAGCTTATTTTTTTGTTCTTACAGCCTATAAAGATAGAAATGGAAAAATAGAAATACTGCGACTTATAACAACCTTAGATTATGCAAGTAAAGCGGTAGAATTATATAAATTAAGGTATAGAATAGAATCACTATTCAAACATTTGAAATCCAATGGATTTGATTTGGAGGCATTACACTTGCAGTCTTCACCTAAAATTAGGCTAATGATGGCTCTTGTAGTTTTGGCTTATACTTTGTCTATAATCTACGGTTTAAAAGGTTATAGAAGAAAATATCCTCCTTTAAAACATGGTTCGCCTGCTATGAGTGTTTTTAGAGTTGGTATAGAATTATGGCAAAATCATTTGGGAAGTTTTGTACTTTTCTTAGAAAAGGCACTTGAATATTTTAACCGTGTCTTTGAACAGAAAAAATATTCGATAATCATAAATGTACCGTAATATATAAAAGAAGTTTTAGAAAAAATTTTAATTTTTAGTATTTTTGCAATAATTTATAATATTTATTCTTAATCAATTAAACATAAAATGTTAAGAACTCATACGTGTGGAGAATTAAGACTCTCTGATGTGAATAAAACGGTTTCCCTTTGTGGATGGGTACAAGTGGTGCGTGACAAAGGAGGGATTATTTATATTGATTTACGTGATCGTTATGGAATAACGCAACTTATTTTAAATGAAAATGCCTCAGATGCTCAGGTAATAGCAACAGCCAGAGAACTCAGCCGTGAATTTGTCGTAAAGGCGGAAGGGGAAGTTATTGAAAGAATTGCAAAAAATGATAAAATTTCAACAGGTGAAGTAGAAATTAAGGTTTCGTCTTTAGAGATTTTAAATCCAGCAAAATTACCGCCGTTTTTGATTCAAGATGATACAGATGGAGGAGACGATATCCGTATGAAATATAGGTATTTGGATTTGAGAAGAAATGCTGTCCGTCAAAATCTTCAGTTGAGACATAAAATGGCTCAACAAACGAGAATCTATATGGATGCTCAAAGTTTTATTGAAGTCGAAACACCAGTATTGATTAAATCAACTCCGGAGGGTGCTAGAGATTTTGTAGTACCTAGTCGGATGAATCCAGGTGAGTTTTATGCCTTGCCTCAATCTCCACAAACATTCAAACAATTATTAATGGTTTCAGGGTTTGATAGATATTATCAAATCGTGAAATGCTTCAGAGATGAAGATTTAAGAGCTGACCGTCAACCTGAATTTACTCAAATTGACTGTGAAATGTCTTTTGTTGAACAAGAAGATATTTTAAATATGTTTGAGGGTTTGATTCGTCATTTATTCAAAACAGTCAAAAATATAGATATGCCGGAGGTTCCTCGTATGACTTATGCTGATGCGATGAGATTATACGGAAACGACAAGCCAGATACACGATTTGGGATGGAGTTTGTGGAATTAACAGACTTGACCAAAGGTAAAAATTTCCCAGTATTCGATGCCGCAGAATTAGTGGTGGCTATCAATGCGAAAGGATGTGCTGAATATACACGTAAGCAGTTGGATGAGCTAACCGATTGGGTAAAGCGTCCTCAAATTGGAGCAAAAGGCTTGATTTATGTTCGTTATAATCCAGATGGGACTCTCAAATCTTCGGTAGATAAATTTTATTCGGAGGATGATTTAAAAGCTTGGGCAGAGCGTTGTGGAGCAGAAAAAGGAGATTTGATTTTAGTGATTTCTGGAGATGCTGGAAAGGCTAGAAAGCAAATGAGTGAGTTGCGTCTTGAGATGGGTTCTCGCTTAGGACTTCGCAATCCTGAAGAATTTAAGGCTTTGTGGGTATTGGATTTTCCATTGTTAGAATATAGCGAAGAAGAAAATCGTTGGTTTGCAATGCACCATCCATTTACTAGCCCAAAACCAGAAGATATTTCTTTGCTGGAAACAGACCTTGGTGCCGTTCGAGCGAATGCGTATTATATGGTTATCAACGGAACTGAAGTTGGTGGAGGCTCGGTTAGGATTTTCCAAAAACCATTGCAATCTAAAATGTTTGAAATTTTAGGGTTTTCGGAAGAAGAAGCCAAAAAACAATTTGGATTTTTGATGGATGCTTTTGAATTTGGTGCCCCTCCGCATGCAGGTATTGCCTTCGGATTTGATAGATTATGCTCTATTTTCGGTGGTGCGGACTCTATCAGAGATTTTATTGCATTCCCGAAAAACAATTCGGGTAGAGACATGATGATTGATTCTCCTTCAACCATTGATGCCAAGCAAATGGATGAATTGAAAATCAAGACGGTGTTGTAAATAGATTATTGAATCTTTAAAAAAGAGCTATACCTTCGTGTATCGCTCTTTTTTTGTTGATATATCACACATAAATAAATGATTGATATCATAATCAATTTTCTTTAGAAATGAGACCTTTGTGTCATCAATCTAAAGCAATTTATTATGGAAAATCAAAAGTATATCACCGAATTACATCAGGAGCATCAAGAGTGGGAAAAAAAATTGGCTTTTTATGAAGACGAAATCAAAGTAATGCAAAATCGCTTGTCGGAGGTTAGTGCCAAAAACTCCGATAGCAATGTCAAAGTCAAAGTAGAACAATTTCAAAATCGTTTTATCATTCAAAAAAATGAAATAGATGCCTTGAAACATTTAATTCATTTGGGTGAAGACGAAATTACTGCAAATATCAAAGAAAATCCCGTAGCTTATACGCATAGAAAATTGGATGAAAACCAAGCATTGACAGATAAATTATCTATGTTCGAGCCGTTATTCTTTTCACTTAAAGACGAATTAAGCCAATTTGTGGCAGAAAATCTCTAATCTCGCTTTGGGCAGTTGTAGCTCATCGAAACTTTTGGAATTAAGATTTTGTTTATTCTTTAGATTTATATTTATTTGAGTAAACATTTCATAAATTTTAGAAAATGGTAACTGTAACTGAAACAGCAAAAAATAAAATCGTAGAATTACGAGAGAAAGATGGTTTGACGGGCAATCACGGTGTGCGTGTTGCAGTAGAGGGGGGAGGATGTTCGGGATTGATGTATAATCTGAATTTTGATGCCGAACAAAAGCCAAACGACCATGTCTTCGAGGATAATGGGATTAAGGTTTTTGTAGATAAGAAAAGCTTATTATACCTCATCGGAACAGAATTGGACTTTTCTGATGGTTTGAATGGAAAGGGTTTTCAGTTCAAAAATCCTAACGCAACAAGAACTTGTGGGTGCGGAGAAAGTTTCTCTGTCTGATTTTTTTTAAAATAATGGATAGGCGAGGATTTATTAAATCCTCGCCTATTTTATATCCTATCTTTATAAGTCTCAAAACCAAAAGATTTAATCAACTGAAATTCATCATTTTCTTTCCAAATACCGATAGAGGGTAAACCAACCCCATTGAATGTGGTGGTTTTTACCATCGTGTAGTGAATCATATCGTCAAAAATAATGCTATCTCCAATTTTTAAAGGATTCTCGAATGAGTAATCTCCTTTGAAGTCTCCTGCCAAGCAAGTCATACCCCCCATTCGATACGTTGGTTTGCCTTCAATAGGGTCTGTTGCTCCCCAAATTCTGGGTTTATAAGGCATTTCTAAGGTGTCAGGCATGTGTGCCGCAAAGGAAACATCCAAAATAGCCACATCAACTCCTTGGGCATCTACAATGTCTAAGACAGTTGATTTTAAATAACCTGTTTGCCAAGCAATGGCAGAACCCGGCTCTAAAATAATATCTATTTGATAGGTCTCTCTCAAACGTTTCAATTGGGCAATCAGGTGTTCGTGATTGTATCCTTCACGGGTCATCAAATGTCCTCCACCAAGATTGAGCCATTTTACTTGGTGAAGCAAATCACCAAACTTCTCTTCTATATGAACCAAAGTTCTTTCTAATGTATAAGAATCATTTTCACAAAGCGTATGAGAGTGAAGTCCTTCAATACCTTCGGGAAGAGATTCGCCCAAAGCTTCTCTTGTAATTCCTAATCTTGAACCCACAATACATGGATTGTACATATCGGTTTCTACTTCGGCATATTGGGGATTGATGCGGATGCCGCATGAAATTTTCGTCGGATGTTCGTCGATTTGTTTTTTGAATAAATGCCACTGATTCAATGAATTGAATGTAATATGGCTGCTATAAGTCAATAATTCATTAAACTCTTCTGGTTTGTAGGCAGGAGCATAAACATGTGCCTTACATTTCATTTCTTCGTAAATCAATCTTGCTTCATTGAGCGAGCTTGCTGTTGCTCCCGATAGGTATTGTTTCACCAAAGGAAATGCCGCATACATCGAAAAACCCTTCAGTGCTAAAATAATGTTTGCCCCTGATTCTTGTTGAACATGAGCCAATAATTCAAGATTTTTGCGTAAAAGTCTTTCTTCCATCACGTAGCATGGAGAAGGAACTTGACTGATATTGATAGCCATTTGACGTGTTTTCTAAATGAATATTTAATTTATCAAAAAAAGCCCTATCAGGAAAGATAGGACTTCTTTGTGAATAGTTTATCGAAAATCAATACTCATGTGGAAGTTCTTGATTGATTTGTTCATTCCAAGGTAATCCATGCGTATTCAATAAGTCCATGAATGGGTCTGGATTTAATTGTTCACAATTCCAAACGCCTGGTTTTTGCCATTCGTCATTTGTAAGCATCAACATTGCCCCAATCATCGCCGGAACCCCCGTGGTATAAGAAACTGCCTGAGCTTTTACTTCTTTGTAGCATGCAGCATGGTCGCAATTATTCCAAACATAATAGGTTCTATCCTCTCCGTTTTTAATGCCTTTGATTTGGCAGCCTATAGAGGTTTGTCCGGTATAATTTTCGCCTAATGAATCAGGTGCTGGTAAAACTGCTTTCAAAAATTCAAGCGGAACGATATCCATTCCATTAAATTTAATCGGGTCAATTCGAGTCATACCAACATTTTGAAGAACTTCCAAATGGGTAAGATATGCCTGACCAAAAGTCATCCAAAATCTTGCACGTTTCAATGTAGGGAAGTGTTTGACCAATGATTCAAGTTCTTCGTGATACAATACATAAGACTCTTTTGGGCCGATGCCAGGATAATCGATTGCTTTATGTATAGACATTGGTGGGATTTCTACCCATTCGCCATTTTCCCAATATCTTCCGTTTTGAGTAATTTCTCTAATGTTAATCTCAGGATTAAAATTAGTAGCAAATGCTTTGCCGTGATTTCCAGCATTGCAATCAATAATATCCAAATAGTGCATTTCATCGAATTGATGCTTATTGGCATAAGCACAATACACTTGGGTTACGCCAGGGTCAAATCCACAACCCAAAAGAGCCATTAAACCAGCTTCTTTGAATCTATCTTGATAAGCCCATTGCCAGCTATATTCAAACTTGGCAACATCTTTTGGTTCATAATTGGCTGTATCCAAATAATGTACGCCTGTTTCTAAACAAGCATCCATGATAGTTAAATCTTGGTAAGGTAGAGCAACATTAATAACCATTTTTGGTTGAAAGCTCTTGATTAATGCTACCAATTCGGGTACATTATCTGCATCAACTTGGGCAGTTTGAATGTTTACCCCGTGCATTTCTTTGATATCTGCGGCAATTTTATCGCATTTAGATTTGGTTCTACTTGCCAGCAAGATGTCTGAAAAGACATTAGAATTCATCGCACATTTATGAGCGACCACGCTACCGACACCGCCGGCACCTATAATGATAACTTTTGACATTCTTTAATTAAATGATGAATGAGTGAAAATTGAATTCAAAAAGAATCTTCTGCAAAGATACTCTATCATTCACAATTGATTGATTGATTTAGAGATTTTTTATTTCTGATGCCGTTAAATAAATTATATATGCCGTTTAATAAAAATTGTTTGTCTGTAAAATCTTCTTTGTGTACTTTCGTTATTATTCAAGAAATAAATTTTGAGTTAAAAAACGAATTTAGCTGTCTAAATATAAGAAAAATTGTAAACTTAAATGAATCCTAGCATGAACAGAACAATGAAGTCGAAAACTGATACACTCAAAAATGCAGAACTTTTGCTAATCGGTATCCTTTTATTATCGGTAGGTATTTGTATGTACTTTGCCAATATTAAATTTTGGTAATTTTTTTTCATTAAAGATTCAAAAAATAAAAAAATCCCGGATTTTCCGGGATTTTATATTTTAGAAGTATTTGTTTTATCAAGAAAGTGCTGCTACTCCTGGCAAAACTTTACCTTCCATATATTCTAATAATGCTCCGCCACCTGTCGAAACATAAGATACTCTGTCGCCAAATCCTGCGTTATTGATAGCTGAGGCAGAATCGCCACCACCAATCAATGAAAATGCTTCATTTTCTTCGGTCGCTTTTACCACGGCTTCTGCGATTGCATTCGTACCAATAGCAAAATTAGGGAATTCAAAAACACCCATAGGGCCATTCCATAGGATAGTTTTAGATTTTAAGATAGTTTCTGTAAATAATTTGACAGATTCTGGTCCAATATCAAACCCTTCCCAATCTCCTGGAATTGCACCAGTATCAACGGTGATTCTGTTGGCATCATTTGAAAAAGCATCGCCACACACATTGTCCAATGGCATGATTAAATTAACTCCTTTCGTTTTTGCTTTTTCAATCAAACTAAGAGCCAATTCCATTTTATCAGCCTCTAAAAGTGATTTTCCGATAGCCCCACCTTGAGCTTTGGTGAATGTATAAGTCATTCCTCCGCCAATAATCAAATTATCGACCTTATCCAATAATCTCTCGATTAATAAGATTTTATCAGAAATTTTGGCACCACCCATAATTGCCGTAAACGGTCTTTCAGCGTGGTTTAATATTTTTTCGGCATTGTCCACTTCCGCCTGCATCACATATCCACAAACCCTGTCTTGGAAAAATTGACCAATAATAGCCGTCGAAGCATGGGCTCTGTGGGCTGTTCCGAAAGCATCATTT
>CAYUFZ010000126.1:0-7714 GCA_964444025.1 uncultured Emticicia sp. | reverse complement strand
GGAGTAGAACTTTGGAATAAAGAAATCAGAGCGAATGAATTACGTTAAATTCATGATTTTATTCTTACAACTGAGCCTGCTAATGCTATCGGGTTCAGTTGCTTTTTCTCAGAAAATAAAATCAAATAATGGACAAAAACTACGTTGGGAAAGTCTAAAAAAGCACGAGATTTCATTGCTTTTATTCTTTGACCCCGAATGCCCTATTTGTCAAAAATATACAAAAACAATTAAATTAATAGATTCAGTTTACCAAGGAAAAGTAGGCATTTATTTGCTTTATCCATACAAAGCATTAGATAACAATCTATGGAAAACCTTCCAAGCGAAATATATGTTTCCTTATGATTTATATTTGGACAAAAAAGGAGTATTTGCAAAAAAAACAAAAGCCAACACCACGCCAGAAGCAGTCTTATTAGACTCAGAACAAAACATTATCTACCAAGGAGCTATCGATAATTGGTACTACGATTTAGGTAAAAATCGCAACAAAGCAAGCGAATTTTACTTGATACAAGCCATCGAATCCACCTTAAACCGACAAGAAATAAAAGTAAAATCAAGCAAAGCTGTTGGCTGTATTTTTTCCTCAGTTTGATTGGTCAATCAGCTCATCTCCCGAATGATAATCCAAATAATACAAAACCAAGTTTAACATCTCATCTTTTGTTCCCCAACCATAACCAATATCTTGAGGTGGAGAATATGGATTTTCTGGGTTATTTTCCGAATTATCATAAGTTGCCTCAACAATAAAAGTCGAACCCGCTGGAATTTTCAACATTTTCTTAAATTGATAGGTCATTTGCCAATTGAAATCCCATTTATCAATTTTAATCAAGTTGATAACTTCAGAATTTGGCGTTACGGCAAAGGCACGAAAAGATTTTCCGAGTAAGTGCATGTGCGGTAATACAGAAATCAATGAAATATCTTTAGAAATATTTTTGGCAATATAAAAAGTTTTTTGCTCCCCTCCCCTGATTAGAAAAGGTTTATTCGACACATCATTTTCTCTTAAAATAAAGTTTTTTACCTCTCTTTGAACTTCCTTTTTTGAAAAAAATAATACTATTTCAGATTGGTCAGTATCAGCTATCGGCGAAGGAGCGTAATGCATATTCAGTAGAAAATCTGCATTTTTATTCACTTTTATCCCAGTACCTTTCGGAAATTTAATATAATCATTCCCCGGCACCCACCCATATAGAAATTCTTCTTTTAGGCCATATTTCTGAAAGTCCTTTACTTTGCTATCCATTTCGGATAATCCATCTATCGCACGTATCAAATTGGTCGTATCCAACATCACCCTGCTGTGATGGACTAATTGTTTATTGCCTGGTTTGAAGCCGATACCACTCAAGTAAATATCCTTTTCGAGACGACTTGGTAAGTTGAAAAATCTAAAATCTTCTATATTTTCAGCGGAAATATCAAAAGGAGCATTCATTTTTAGAATTAAATCCGGTTCGGTTTCAGAGAAATTATTCAATTCACCCTCCGATTGGAGCTGCTTTTTTCCTTCTTTCATACCCGAATTTACCCAATTTTTGATTAAGTCAATTTCCGATTCGCTCAACCCTCTTTCATTCAAGTACCCTTGAAATGTCCTATCAGCTGGAAAAGGAGGCATGTACCTAGATGAGGTAACTTTATCTATAAATTTAGCTCTTTTTACAACATCCTCGTAAGTCAGAAGGTTGAATGGCCCTATATTGTTGGGACGATGACAAGGAGAACAATTTTTGGAAATGATAGGAGCGATATCTTCGTAATAGTTTGGAGAAATTTTCTGCGAAAATGCTTTTATAGCAAGCAAATAACTAAGCAAAAATATATTTAGAAAGACCTTCATCATATTTAAAAAAGGCAGACTATGTAGATAGTCTGCCCTAAAATAATAAGTTTACGAAAAAATCGAAATTATTTTACGATAAACGATACTTGACAATTTGAGTTTGCTTCAGAAACTGAAGTTGGGTCAGCACAAATTGAATCAGGATTCCAAGTATCAAACTTTTGTCCATCAGTAGTATAAAGAACCCAAGTCACGATGAACTCATCTGCCTCAACATTGCCGTAAGTAGCCGATTCTGCTGGTCTTAACCAAGCACCTTCTGGACGTGGACGAGCAGGGTTGTTGAATACACCTGTAGCATTCACTTTGTCATACTTTACAGTAGCTGCTTTGTATGCATTATAGATTTGTGAAGGAGTAATGCTAAAGCTATTCCACTGGCGATTTCCAGTAGGAGGATTGATGGTTAAAATCAATTTACCTTTGCCATTACCACTCAAATCTGCTACTTTAGGATTACCATCTGGGTCATTGTACGACTCCAACATTCTAACAAAAATCTCGATTTTATTAACAGTTAATTTGTTATCCAAAGAAACCCAACGAGTTTTGAAATCAACTTTGGCTGCTTCTTGACCAGTTTTCGGGAAGTTTTTAGCATTCGCTAACTCATACGGTTGAGGTCTTGCCAAAAGGTTGCCATTAAATGGAATTCCGTCAAATATAGTAAATCCATGTACCCCAGGAAGGAAAGTAGGTAGAGGATTTAAAGACTCATCTCTACAAGCACTGAATGCAAGCAAAAGAGAAGTAACTATTGTTAGACTTAATATTTTTTTCATTTTATAATTCGGTTTTAATGAGTTTTAAAGATTTGAAGGTTTGAGATAAGAATTATCTATATCTCAAACACTTATCTTCATAAATTTAGAATTCCCACTTAGTTTTAACCTTATCCCAGAAAATTGCATCTCTGTCGAAAATAACTTCAGTTAATTTTGAAGTAGCATTCGAGTTCAATGTTCCTTCTTGAGAAGGGTAAGGCAAACGCAAAGCAAATTGTCTTGGTGGTTTGATAATTGGGTTATTGATAGTTGATGGGAAACCTGTACGACGTAATGCGTTCCAAATTTCCATTCCTTGTCCCCAAGAAGAATACCACAACTGCTTCATTACCACATTTAACTTAGCTGGATTAGAAGGAGCAGCATCGTACAAACCTAACATTTTGTTTACATACGCATCTACTGCGTCAGCTGAAGGAGATACTGCATTGGCAGCATCTACTTTCAAACCTAAAGCAACCACACGGCTGATATGCTCTCTGATAGCCGCCTCGAATAAAGCACGAGCATCACCAGAACCACCTGCATCAAGAATTGCTTCGATTTGATAATATTTCATATTATTGCTAGTAACCAAAGGCCAAATACCATTTCCAGAACCACGACCACCTGTCAAGGCTCTTGGTGTTACATTTCTACCACCAAATAATCCACCAGCAGGGTAACATCCAGGAGCAGTACGTAATGCACCATCTTGAGGAACCCCCGTATTGTCTCCACGGTCACGACCGAAGAAACCAGCGATGTATTTTTTATCAGCATCTGTTGGAGCAGCTCCGAATGTAGCTTCCCATTTTGCTAAGAATGCAGGCTTACGAACCAAATAAGTACCACCGTAAGGGATAGTTCCTCTGTCTGTTGGGTTACTTGGATCCAAAATTACATCTGTTTGACGATAGAAATAAAAATCAAGACGAGGGTCTTTGTTGAACATCATTTCTTCCATCAATTGGTGTGCAGGATATGCAAATCCATTATCTGCTAAATAAGCGGATTGGAACCAAGGGTGACGACCCTCTGGAGAAGAAGAAGTACTAAAATTGAAAGTGAAATCATCTGCTGCAGAAGTAATAAAACCACCCGCCGCAATAGCTGCATTTAAGTCAGCATTTCCACTTGCACGTCCTTTTCTAGAGTTTAATAATAAACGAATTTTAACTGACTTTGCAAACTTTGTCCACTTTGTCAAGTTTCCGCCATACATAAAATCAGCCTTAGAGTCGATAGACTCGGCAGCTGGCTTCGCTAAATTCGCCACTGCTTCGTCACATAATTTAATCAATGACTCATAAATATCTGAATCTTTATCAAATTTTGGTGTAGTGATAGATTCAGCTGCATTCCCTTTCCATGCTTCAGAATAAGGAACATCACCAAACATATCAACAAAATTACCCATTGCATACGCTTTCAATGCTTGAGCAACCCCTAAATATTTTGGGCTATTGGCACTTGCATTGATAATCGCCTCAAGGTTACTCATATTTCTGTAGAATGAATTCCAAGTACCATTGTATGATTGGTTGTTCAAATCATAGTTATCAGCACTATTCAACATTCCTGCGAAACCCATCGCATTGTCATTAACCGCAGTAACTGCATTAACTACAGCAAACTCGGCTGTTGGTAATAACAACTTTGGAGAAGCTACTGTCGGGCTGTTTGGATCTCTGTTGATATCCAAATCAGTCAAGTCACAAGCACTTAACAAGCTAATTAAGCCGGTGGTGAGTGCTATTTTTGATATATATTTTAATTTCATCTCTATTTTACGTTTTTTAGTTAAGTCAAAATTCTAAATTATTAACTTTTGTCTTTTATCTATCTATAATTTTACCTGAATTAGAAAGATACCGAGAAGTTAATTCCGTAACGACGAGTTGAAGGGGCCGCACCTAAGTCAAATCCTTGAATATTTGAATCAGCGAAGTTTGATAATACTTCAGGGTCAAAATTCAAGCCAGTCAACATATTAGGAGATTTGAACCACAAGTTTCTTCCCGAAGCAGAAACTCTCAAAGCACCAATAAACGGAAGGGTTTTCTTCAAGAAAGCTTTAGGTACATTATAACCTAACGAAACCTCACGCAAACGAATAGTTGTAATATCATAAATATTAGTCTCATCAGCTCCATAAGCACCATATCCATTAGAGAAGTGTGATTGGAAAGCTGTCATTGGAATAGTATTTTTGATTTTATTACCCGACTCATCTAATAATGCCTTATATGTTTGAGGGTCTCCCAATACACCCGGAATAACACGCATACCTTCACGATCTTCAGAGAATTTCAACTGACCTCTCAACAACAACGATGCCGCAGTTGCAGAGAACATACTTCCACCAGCACGATAATCCATCAAAGCTGATAATGTAAATCCTTTAAATGTAAATGTATTTGTCCAACCTACTGTATATTTTGGAGCAGGATTTGCTATAATTTGTGAATTTGGATTTTGGATTGGTAAACCAGAAATTGGGCTAATCAACACATTTCCTTCATCATCACGTGCATTCGTAGAGCCATAAATCATACCATAAGGGAATCCATTTCTGTGCATAGTACCTGTTGATGACAAACCTGTACCTCCCAAGAATAACTCACCTGAAGGACCTGCATCTACTACCTCAGAACGTAGGCGAGTATAAGCTATGAATGAATTCCACTCAAAACCATTTTTCAATTTAACAGGAACCAAATTCAAACCTAACTCCCATCCTCTGTTGATAATTTTACCAGCATTTGTCGCTTTGTAGTCAAATCCAGAAGAAGTAGGGATACGTGCCGTTACAATCAAGTCTGTTGAAACACGATTGAAATAGGCTAAATCTACGCTAATTCTGTTTTGTAACAATGACAATTCTGTACCAACTTCGTATTCTGTCGTAAACTCAGGCTTCAATGAAGCATTGTTCAAGACTGTTGGCAAACTTGTTGCCGAAATCGGAGCCGCATTGTAATATTGTACTGCAAAATTATAAGCTGTAAATACCTGATAAGGATCAGCATCTTTACCAACCTTAGCAATATTTGCACGAATTTTACCACTATTCAATATTTTGCTTGACATTTTAAACGCATCAGTGAAGATGAATGAACCACTCACTGAAGGGTAGAAATAACTATTATTCGCTTTTGGTAAAGTTGAAGAATGGTCATTACGTATAGTAGCTGTCAAGAAGGCATAGTTTTTATATGATGCACCATATTCAGCAAAAATACCATACAAACGTCTCTTGCTCTGAAATTCACTTGCAAACTGTTGGTTTGTACCACCCAAAATCAACAAGTTCGGGTCAATGATAGTCTGACCAATAGCAGAACCAATATTTTTATATCTTTGGTTGGCATTAAAACCTACCAATAATCTCATGTTGATATCTTCTGTAATATCTTTTTGAGAAGAAGCCAAGAAAGTGAAATCTAACTCTGTATTCGTGATGTCTCCACGTGTTACCTGACCTAGTGGAACTGAGTTACCACCTGGACGATACACACTTCTACGTGTTTCAGAGTATGTATTTAAACCTCCTTTTGCTGTTAAATTCAACCATGGAGCAACATCATAAGTCAATGCCATGTTACCAAATACACGATTCACTTTACTTGTATAAGTATTGTATTTGGCTGTCCATAGTGGATTGTCCAAAGCACGATAGAATACGTTTGCACCTGTTACTGGATTTTCAAATGGTAAGTTATTCAAATCGTAGTTACGAGGTAAATAGAACAAACGAGAATAAATAGAACCACTAGCTGCTAATCCACCGTAATCTGCATAATAACCAGCTCCCGATTGTGGTGATTGTTGATTAGTGCTTACATAGTTTACATTACCACTGATATTAAGCTTATTCGCTAATGTAGCATTTCCACCAAAATTCAAAGTAGTACGATCTGAAGATGAATTAGGGATAATACCTTTGTTTGTCGTACGAGAAGCACCCGCACTAATCGTTGTGGTATTTCCTGTTGAGCTGATGTTGAAGCTATTTTCAACAACACTTCCTTGACGGAAAAATCCGCCTATGATGTCGTGAGGCTTTAATTCTACTCCTACTGGTAAGCCATTAGCATCTGTCAATTCAGGGAAAGCCGCTTTATAACGAGCCGCACCATAAGCAACACCAGTGATTTGGTTTGGCACATATCCTGCCGGATAGTTAGAATCAATTACTTTTGAATAACGCTCAAAACCCAATGCTTGGTTTACTCTATCTACCTCAGCTGGGAATACAGAACCCCAGTTTCCGATAAAACCACCGTTGTAAGTTTGGTTAGACCCTTGCGTATAAGTATTTTGATAATCTGGAATAGTTGAGATTTTCTCAGTTGAGTAAGAAGTATTATAAGTAACTTCTAAACCTTTTCTTGCATTTTTACTTCCAGCTTTTGTTGTAATAACAACCACCCCATTGGCAGCACGAGAACCATAAAGTGCAGAAGCAGCCGCACCTTTCAATACAGTTAAAGACTCGATGTTGTTAGGGTCAATATCATAAGCACGGTTTGATGTAACAGTGTTTTGGTTAAATCCTTCTGTTGAATTCACCGAGTTATCAAAAGGAATACCATCCACTACAAATAATGGTTGGTTATTTCCTGAGAATGAGTTTGCACCACGAATCGTGATACGAGTTGCTTGACCTGGAGCACCACCACCCGAGATAATGTTTACACCTGGCACTTTACCATTCAACGCTCTCAAGGCATCTGGCTCCGAACGTTGTTGTAATTTCTCTGCACTTACACTTGATACAGCATAAGCCAATGCTTTTTTCTCACGTTGGATACCGATAGCAGTTACGACAACTTCAGAAAGCTGCTTCGTGTCTGCACCCAAAGAAACATTAATAGTAGATTGGTTTCCTACTTTTACTTCTTGGTTGTTCATTCCAACAAAGCTGAAAACCAAAGTACTTCCCGTTGGTGCTTCAATTGAGTAATTTCCCTCAATGTCAGTCTGTGAACCTTTCGAAGTACCTTTTACTTGTACCGATACACCCGGTAATCCTGAGCCATCATCAGATGACGTAACTTTACCTGTTATCTTCTTGCCTTGT
>CAYUFZ010000125.1:2418-7727 GCA_964444025.1 uncultured Emticicia sp. | reverse complement strand
GAAAAACTAGAACCCGCTCGAAATGGATTGGGAGCATACAATTGTGGTGGACTATTTAGAAATTTAGGCAATGGAAGATAAAAATAAACCTCATTGCTGGTCAAAACTTGCTTTAAATTGATAGATGGATTTCCATAAAGATTAGCATTTATGAGTCTATTTCGCCCCGCATCAACCATAAAAGTATCAAAAATATAAGGCACGCCCACTTGTCCGTATTTGCCTTGGGCATTATTGACGATATTCATCGAAGACGAAAAACCCAATCCATGGGCAATTTCATGTAATAAAATAGACACCAAGTCGTATTCGCCACTCTGGGGATTCCCGTCCAGACCCTCATACCAATTGATGTTTGAATTGAGGCTAACAGTGATGTCTGCCTCTGCACTATTAAGGTTTCGGTTGGTCAATGCTTCTGCCAGTGCACTTGGATACCAAGTATTCATTTGTGGCAAGCCCCCTAAATTTTTGTATATTTTGCTTGCCCCTGTTTCTGCCAAAACACCTACGCCCAATGAGTTCCAATTGGCTGTAATGCGGATAATTTGAGGAGAAACCAAGTATTTTTCCCAAATAGTTACTGCTTTTTCAAATGGATTGATTAAAAATGATGGGAAATTGACATACGTTACTTCGATATTGGAAGTTGCTGAAAATTTGAATTTGCTGTCGTCAATTTCGGGTAAAACCTTCGTAAAACTATCCCCTTCACCAGCATGACAAACGGTAGGCTCGGGAGTCAGTACGTCTTGTGGGAAAGCTTGATGAGTGATAGCAATTCCTAAACAAAAAGTAAATATTAATACACGGGATAACATAAATGGCTATTCTAAATGGGAACTTTTTGGAATTTTAATTCAAAAATAATAGTTCCTCACCATTTTTCAAAAAAATGGTGAGGAAGTCGTTCTTAAAAATTTTTTATAAATGATTGAATACCTAAAGTTTCAATATTTTTTTGAGCCTCTTGAGCAAGGTTCATTTTATCAAACATTCCATAAACCACCCGATAAATCATCACTTGATTCAGGTCTTTGATGCTTTGAATATATATTTTTGAGGTATCTATACTTTCATTTTTAGTGATTTTTTTGGCAAAATCCTGTGCAAACTTTACTTGGTTGAAAGCCGCCAATTGTAGGCCAAACCCTTTTTGTTCTTTCTCTTGTCCATCAATTGTGTAAAGGCAATTGCTTTTGAACTCAGATTTTAATTCATCATTTTTTGGCTTCGTAATTTTATCTTTTAATGCCAATGTTTGTGGATACGAATTATCGGTACTTGCCAATAATATTTGACTTTGAGGCTCTTCTTTTAAAATGCTTGAATTTGAAAAATCAAGAGGCTCTGAAACCGATATTGGAGTCGTTTGACGATGAAGAAATGACTTGTCTTTGACTTTCAAAACCACAGTTTTCCCCGTTTCGCTGTTGACTAGCTTTACTTTTTTATTAAAGTTTACAGACCCTGTTTGGGGAGATTGTGCGTATGCTACCTGTATGCCAATAAAAGCCAAGCAGCAAGTTTTTAAGTAAGTTTGAAGTAGATTCATGGTTTTCGATGCTAAATTTTAATTTATTTTGATAAAATGTGATGGAAAAATATATCCAAATATTATGCCAAAGATGAATGTTTTGCCGAAAACCATGAAAATTACAATAAAAGCATTAATTATTTAAACTCTTTTACAAAAGGAGTATATCCAAGTTTTAGAAATGTTTGTTGCTTCTGACGAGCATAGTCTTCTGTTTTCATTACGCCATAATACACTTTGTAAAACTTTTTATCGCCCATCTTGACGGTAAAAATAAAAAATTGTTTTTTAGAAGCATCGCCTTTGCGAACAATATTCAAGACATACTCTTTCGCCAATTCTAAGTCATTGAAAGAGGCAAATTGTAAGGCAAATCCTGCTAAATCTTTTTTCCCTTTGACATAAATGAAATTGTCGCTATCCTCTAATGCTGTATTTTTGGCATGAAAAGATATGCCATGCCCAGCTGAAAGAGAATTGCTTGAGTTTAGATGCCCTTCGGCTTGAATTATTTGGAAGCTTCCAATAAAAAATGTAATTAATAATCCCTTTTTCATTGTTTCGTAAGTTTATAATTAATTCATAGCAAACTCCGTGCTAAACTTGTTTCTTACACAAAAAAAAATGAAATTTGGAAATTAATTCTTTAACCTTTAATGATTTTTAGTGTTTTTTTGCCTAAAATCCTTCTTTTAGTGCGAAAAATACAAGCTCAATTATGAAAAATTTCTTTCCATTCCCAGAAAATGGGCAAACCCGTATTGTAATAGAAAGGGTAAGTCCAGCACTTGATGCGGGCAAATTCTCAGTCAAAGCCATTGTTGGAGAAACCATCAATGTTGAAGCGGATATTTTGGTGGACGGCCATGATTTGATAGCTGCCAGACTTTTATACAAACATGAATCAGACAAAAAATGGTCTGAAATAATCATGGCGGATAAAGGCAATGACCGTTGGATAGGTCATTTTATTGCTGAAAAACAGGGATTTTATTCCTATACGATTGAAGCATGGGTTGACCACGTAGCAAGCTGGAAGCATGAGGTAGAGCTAAAGGTAAATGCGGGCTTGATTTTAGAGGTAGAATTGCTTCAGGGGGAAGTTTTTCTGAATAATATGGCAAAAATTGCCAAAGGAGAAGATAAAAAAGCCATTCAAGAGGCGGCCAAAGCAATGTCTAATCCAAATCGTTATGAAGAGGCTATTCGTTTGGCGACGAGTGAACAAATGTTTGAGTGGATTCATAAATATCCTGAAAGGCAATCTGCTTGTAAATATCAGACGCTATCACTCTATGTTGATAGAAAAAAAGCAGCTTTTTCAGCTTGGTACTCTATGTTCCCTCGTTCGGCGGCACGGGAGCTAGGTCAACATGGAACATTCAAAGATGTAGAAAAATTATTGCCAAGAATCCAAGAGCTTGGATTTGATGTGCTATATATTCCGCCAGTTCATCCGATTGGTCAAAAGCATAGAAAAGGTAAAAATAATACTGTTCATGCCGAAGCCAGAGATGTGGGTGTTCCTTATGGCATCGGTTCGGAATTGGGTGGACATACAGCGATTCATCCCGAATTGGGTACATTGGAGGATTTGAAGCATTTGATTGCCGAGGCTCGAAATTTTGGCATTGAAATAGCCATGGATTTAGCCATTCAATGCTCTCCTGATCATCCTTGGGTAAAAGAGCATCCTGATTGGTTTAAGATTTTGCCCGATGGAACTATTAAATACGCCGAAAATCCACCTAAAAAATACCAAGATATTTATCCCGTCAATTTTGAAACAGAAGATTGGCGAAATTTATGGAATGAGCTGAAATCTGTCATAAAAACATGGGCAGAGTGGGGGGTGAGCATTATTAGGGTTGATAATCCACATACAAAATCTTTTAATTTTTGGGAATGGGTCATTGCTGAAATCAAAAGAGAATATCCTGATATGATTTTCTTAGCTGAAGCATTTACCAAGCCAAAAGTAATGCAGCAATTGGCAAAATTGGGCTATTCTCAGTCTTATACTTATTATGTGTGGCGAACCAATAAAAAGGAGATTATTGAGTATATGACCGAATTGACCAAAGGGGAAATGAAGCATTATTTTCGTCCAAACTTTTGGCCTAATACTCATGATATCAATCCGTATCTGTTGCAAAATGGGCATGAACCTCTATTTTTGATACGATTGTTTATGGCGGCTACTTTGGTGGGTAATTATGGTATTTTTGGACCAACTTACGAGCTGATGTACCATGAACCTTATCCAGGAAAAGAAGAATATGCCTTTTCTGAAAAATATGAGATAAAGTATTGGGATTGGGAGCATAGGAATAAATTGACCTATATCATTTCGCAAATCAATAAAATTAGAAATGAAAATACTGCTTTTCATGACACAAATAATATTGAATTTTGTGAAACTGATAACGACCAGATTTTGGCGTATGTCAAAACTTCAAGCGATGGTAATAAAATCATCTGTGTTGTTTCTTTAGATGGGTATTCTATTCAGGAAGGTTTTGTGAAAGTACCATTATGGAAAATCGCTAAAAATGAATGGGATACCTATCGGGTACATGATTTATTGTCTGGGGCAAGTTATCATTGGCAAGGTGAAAGGAATTTTGTAAGGTTAGACCCTCATATTCTGCCTTTCCATCTTTTTAGGATAGAAGAATATTGAAAAATAAATGTAAGCATTCAAAAGCATAAGCTTGTTCAAATTCAGACAAGCCTATGCTTTTTTAGTATTTGCCTTGTGATATATAGGGTATAAATGTTTGGACAATTTCGTTCTTAGAATTGTTCTTAAAATCAAAAAGACTTAACAAGCTCCTTTTGGAAAATTTTAATTTGAAAGTTTTTTCCAAACCCATTCACCTACTTTTTCGCCTTGAACTGTTCCTTGTTCGACACCATCACGATAATGAATACCACCATAAACTCGGCTGATTGAGGTCTCGTTGTAGCATTGGCTTATCGACGTAAATTTCCTTACGCCATGTCCGTATTTATGCTCAGTCGAATCAGTAAAACTGATATTGTCTGTACCTATGGTATGTATCAATATCCTTCCTGCAGCAGCCGAAATAGCACTATGTCCAGATACATATTCAGGAAATCCGGGAGTCTCTAAAAATGGTAACCATTGAGAATCTATAAATTTATTAATGACTGTCACTGGTCGTATTCTGACAGTTCTATACTTTTCATCCCAACTTGCAATGAAACCATCAAATAAAGCAATACTTGAGAAGCAATAAGATTTCAATGATTCTATCATCGAGAATTTTTTATCTTTTGCCAAAGTGTTTATGATGGCAATCCAATGACCAGGAGGAGTCATTTTTTTATCAGCAAACATCACATGCCCACTAATATTCGTTACAAACGCATTGTCATCCCAAAACCAAGCAATATTTTTTTGTTCTTCTGTTAGATTTTTTGAAATATCATAGACTTCTTTGGTTAACTTAAAGAAGTCACTTTTGGTATCCTCCGAATAAGGCGTTGGCGGAATAGCTCTGAATTGAGAAGCAGAATCGAGCGTAAAAGAACGGATAGAATTCCACTTTGGTTCACAAGCATCTGCGTATGTTGGCGGTGTTGGCACCCAAGCCCCTTTTTTGTTCAAATCAATCGTAAATCGTATGCCTCTCGTTTGCTTATAGTTGTCTTTGCTTGCATAAGCCAAAATTTTAGCAGCAACAGTATCTCCATAAGCAACAGAACGCTCATAAACATCAGAAGGGATATTCATTTTTTCAAATTT
>CAYUFZ010000125.1:1708-2408 GCA_964444025.1 uncultured Emticicia sp. | reverse complement strand
TTTGAAAAAAGTTCTTTGTCGTAGGTATCCCATTTGTCGGCGGAGAATGTCAATGCTCTTCCGACGGCACAAAAGGCTTTCATACTTGCCAAAGGAAAGCAATATTCTAAGTTTTTATCTGGAGCAGGTACACCCTTGAAATCTGTTATTTTTCCTGCAAGCGATTGATATTCAGGGTTTTCTTGACGAAGTGTCTCGTAAGCTGCCAAAAAAGAATAAGCATAAATTCTGCTGGCTACCGGTGGCTTGAATATATCATGTACAATGACATTGGTTAATTGTTCTGCACTTTGATGCAAAAGAATAGGGTCAGAGGCCAATGCCTTATACTTTTGGTCTTTATTGCTGCTTTGACATGAGCTTAAATAAATCCCCAAGCTAAGAATCACTAAAAGTTTTTTCATCACGACGGTTAATTAAAAAGAGAAAAAAAGATAATTTCTCCAAAATTAAATACTATTCCTTAAAATTTTGTAATTCTGATTGAAATAATTCAAGATTAAAATATTATTAATGTGATTATTTCAGGTCAGGCGGACAGTGCTGTTTCAAATAGTTTGTAAACAATGTACTCAAATGTAAGCTTGTTCCTTCGCCTTCATATATTCCGTGGCTTCTGTTCGGATAGGGCATGAACTGAAATTGTCTGTTATGCTTAATCAACTCATTTACAAGCATTTCTGCATTTTGATAATGCACG
>CAYUFZ010000125.1:1147-1698 GCA_964444025.1 uncultured Emticicia sp. | reverse complement strand
GTCTCCTGTGCCGTGGATATAGAGCAGATTCCCTCTTAAATTTTTGGCATGATAGATTGGCGAACCTTTTACAAAATCTTCTCGATTTTCTTGTGGCAAGCCCATGTATCTTTCTTGGTAAATATTATCGTAGCATAATTGATTCCCAACTGCGGCAACCGAAATTCCGGTCTGGTAATAATCTGGGTATTGAAACATCAGATTTAAGGTTGAAGAGCCACCTCCACTCCAACCATGAACTGCCACTCGGGTACTGTCCACAAAGCCCCATTGTCTGATTTTTTTCACAGCCAACGCTTGGTCTTTGATGTTTACCCTACCAATGTTTCGATAAATCGCTTTACGCCAACTTCTTCCTTTGGGCAGGGGTGTGCCTCTGTTATCCAAAGAGGCATAAATATATCCGTCTTTAGCCATATCTCCACGATATAAATGATTGAAATGGATGCCATAAACATCTTTTACAGTAGCAGAGGCTGGTTCGCCATAAACTTTAAAAACGATGGGATAGCGTTTCGTTGAATCAAAATTATCGGGCTTAACCATCCATC
>CAYUFZ010000125.1:0-1137 GCA_964444025.1 uncultured Emticicia sp. | reverse complement strand
AATGTCGATACCTTCTTCTGTCTGAATTTTAAAAAATTCAACTTTTTTCTTCCATGCCGACCGACTCAATTTTTCGTCGATATTGTCAGAAATAGATAAGGATTTGTGATTATCTAACAAAATCCATTCTTTCATCGTCGGAATATTGGCATTAGAAAATTGGTGTAAAGCATATTTCCCATCCGGAGAGAGTCGGTATTGATGTGTTCCTGCCTGATGGATGGGGCTTAGCCTTTTTGCTGGGCTTTTGCCGTCAATGCTGATTCGATAAAGGTATTGTTGAAGTGGGTTTTCGGGAGAAGCAGTGAAATAAATCCATTGATTTTGTAAATCAATTAATGGTAATTGAATCATGTCAAAGGGTTCTTTTGTTATCAATCTTTCTTTCCCTTGTAGGTCAATTTCGTAGAGGTGTCGCCAACCGTCTTTTTCGCTTACCCAAAGAAATGATTTGCCATTGTTTAGCCATTCCCAACCCTCAGGCGAATCCGCCCAACGTTCTTTGGTATCAATCCAAGCATCATCGGTTTCTGTATAAATAGTTTTGGAAAAGCCACTCTTAGCATCGCAGGTAATAATTTTACTTTGGTTTTGCTTGCGGTTTAATTGCTGTACGATTAATTGATTCGTAGCAGGAATCCATTCCATTCTTGGAACATAAGTTTGGCTGGGGTCTCCTTCAATACTCATTTGTTTGCTTTTGCCAGTTTGAATATCCGCTACTAAAATTTTGTAGGGTGATGGGTTTTCACCAACTTTGGGATATTCGACGGGGACGGTATAAGAATAGATAGAGTCAGTATTATTTATCATCAAGAAATCTCTAATTTTAGTGGCATCTATTTGCCAATAGGCAATGCTTTTCCCATCTGGACTCCATCTAAATCCATCTCTACAGGCAAACTCTTCTTCATAAACCCAGTCGAATGTGCCATTGATAAATCGGCGAGTGCCATTCTTCGTGAGTGCTTTGATTGCATGGGATTGTAAATCTTCCACATAAAGATTATGTTCGCTTACATATGCAATTTTTTTTTCATCAGGCGAAAATTTGGCAAACATTAGTGAGGAAGCAGGTAGCCCTTTTCCTAATTTTTCTAAGTTTTTTGTTTGAAGATTCAATACCCAATAATCGCC
>CAYUFZ010000124.1:0-7770 GCA_964444025.1 uncultured Emticicia sp. | reverse complement strand
AGCTACAATAATATACAACTTTCAACAGGCAAAAACCAAGTATTTTTGATTGGACCAAAAATGGATTTGACATTTACGAAAAGCTTGTTTTGGACTACTTATGTTCAATATAATAGCCAATTTAAAAACTTAAATGTAAATTCAAGATTACAATGGCGATTTGCACCGGTATCGGATTTTTTCTTGGTTTATACGGATAATTATAATTCAGAAACATGGATGCCTAAAAATCGTGCCATTTTAGCTAAAATTACTTATTGGCTGAACCTATAAATTCTTATTAAATTCGACATTCAAGTAGGTCGAAAAATTAATCGATATGAAAAATCAATTTTTGAAAATATTTGGTGCTTGTATTATTTTTTGGTTTGGTTTGGATTTATTACTTGGAATTTACCAAGTGCGTACCTTTACTTTTGTGGATGACCATACACTCGTTTCTTACTTCGACGAGCTTCAACAAAAAAAGTTTTGGTCACTTTTTAATGAAATTCTCATTCAGAACGACCGATTTCGCCCTCTGTTGAATATTCATAAAATTATTTTTCTTTCGATTTTTGGATTAAATATTCATCTTTGGGAATTTTATTTTTTGATTTTAGGTGCTGCAACCTCCACCGTTTTTATCCTTTATTTTCAGAAAATCAATTTTAGCATCAAAGAAAGTATTTTAGCAAGTATTCTACTGCTTTTCGGCATGCAAGGGGTCATTTGGTGGGTGTTCGATTCCTCCGAAAATCTTGGGATGTTGCTCTTAGGTATCGGATTGTTATGCCTCGAAAAAAGTAAAAATTCTCCCAATAATGTTGTTTTTAGGGGTATTGCTTATGTTTCTATCTTTTTAATGTCATTGTCGAAAGAAAGTTTTGTATTTGTGTTGCCTCTTTTAAGCTATTTATATAGAAACAATAAATCTTTCAGCATTTTTTCAATTTTCTTATTTTTAGTCGAATTGGTTATCATCAAATTCTATATACAAACTACTTTCGGTGGGTATGCAGGGGTAGATGAAGCGACATTCGGTATCAAAAATATTGTAAAAGTTTTTGTTCAATATTTATTAAGGGCTTATGGCTTTAGTCTAATCTTTTTGGTATTTTTATGGTTTAAAGAAAATAAATTTAAACTCAAAAATACCCAATTATTATATCAATCCGCCATAATTTTTATTTTGGGAGTATGTCCTTTTCTATTAATATACACCAAATCGGGCATCAATGTCGGCAGATATGTTCTTCCATTATTATTGGGACAGATACTAATTTTACATCAATTTTATCATCAATTAAAGACGAAAAGGTTTCAACAAATCACTTGGCTTGTGACGATAGCACTACTCGCTTATCATAGCATTAAGTTTGTAGAAATTCAAACACATTTTAGAAAAGAAAACATTACTTGCCAAGAATTTTTCGATAAAATCGAACAAAATATCCCCAAAAGTGCCAAAATAACAATCATTGCTCACCCTCAAGAAGATTTGGAAGCAGGTGAAGCTCTAAAAAAATACCTGATATCCCCTTATTTTTTAGATAAGCCCAACACCCAATTGCTATATCTCAATCCTCAAGACCAACGTTTTGAAGAACAGCTAAAGGACGAGCATCATAAAAAATACATCATTCTTTTGAATGAAACATACAGCGTAAAAAATAAGCAAAGCATCTCTTTGGGAAAATACCGCATCATCCCATTGTAAAAAATCCCGAAACCTTCGTTAAGATTTCGGGATTTCACGATTGATTCGCTATAAATTTTTGGATAGAAGAAAAAAATGAAGACAATCATTATCAACACAGAGCAATCTACCCAATTATTCAGTAATTCTTAAGAAACCAAAGATGTTTGATAAATATCATACCAATCTTCTCTGCTCAATTTTATTTCTGAGGCACTTGCCGCATTACGGATTCTATTTTCGGAAAGCGAGCCAATAATGGGTAAAGTTCCCAACTGAATCAGCCATGCCACAGCCGTTTGTTCGACATTTGCATCGTATTTTTTACCAATAGCTTCGAGTTTACTTTTCAAAACTGCCGATTTTCCATCTTTTCCTTCTAAAATTTCACCCCCTGCCAAAGGAGCCCATGCCAAAGGTTTGCTAAAACTTTGCTTGATAAAATCCAAACGCCCATCCTGAATTGCCGAAATATTCATTAAATTTAGCTCAATGTGATTCGTCACAATCGGAATAGTCAAATATGATGCCAATAATTGATGCTGAAAAGCACTAAAATTAGCCACACCAATGTGATTTACCTTACCAGAATTGACAATCTCTGCCAAAGCCATTGCGGTTTGTTCGGGGTCAGCCAAAAAATCACTTTGATTCAGTAGAAAAATATCTAAATAATCTGTTTTTAGGTTTCTTAACGAATTATCTACGCTTTCAAGAATATAATCACGTGAATTATCAAAATATTGTACTTTCCCATTGGAAGCTTTTCTCACACCACACTTACCGAATAAGACAATATCCTCTCTCTTAAAAGATTTTTTACCGATAACTTTTCCGAATTGCTCTTCAATCGTAAAATCACCATAAATATCGGCATGGTCAAAAGTATTTATACCTAATTCAAGACACAAATTGATAATTTGTTCCATTTTTGTTGGGGTATTTTCTAAATTTTCCCATCGCCAAAAACCATAAATTGCCTCCGAAACTTTCGGACCGGAATCGCTAAGATAAACTTTTTTCATAATTGATTATTTTCTTTCACAAAGATACGATTTTTATGTAGAATACGAAGCCTCTACATTCATCAAGGGCAAATCAGACAGCTATCAGTGTCCTCCATAATTTCTCTCACCGGCTGTCACTCGAATTCCTAAAGTGTTTTGTTTGGGTGGCAAAGGGCAGGTAGCATAAGGAGTAAAAGCACATGGCGGATTAAACGATTTGTTGAAGTCCAGCTCTACCAAGCCCTCTTTATCTGGCATCGAAGCATATAAAAATCTGCCCGAACCATAGGTTTCTTTCTTGTTCGTTTGGTCAGCAAAAATAATGAATAACGTTTCTCCTTCTGCTAAAGCATCTAAAGTAAACCGCTTGCCATCAAGCTCAAAAACCAAACTTCCAGGCGATTCTTGTAAGCTTGTTTGTCCGGTAATATCTAAAATAGGTATTTTTTTCCCTTCTCCAGCAACAAACTTTGCTTTTACCTTCCATTTTTCTTCTACCGGAAACCTCTCAATTCCATGAAACTCTTTTAAAAATGGACTTTCCAAATCTCGTAATCTAATGGCAAAGCGTTCGCCTCTTTTAATGATGAACCAACGTAAGTTTCTGTGCTTTAAAATGATATTTCTTTCATTGGGGTACAGCTTGATTGGCTCTACAATTGGTTGATTTTCTAAATATATTCCAGAATTTTTATAGGGATAAAGAAAAATTTCAGACTTTTGAAGAACAACCTTTCCCAAAAATAATTCAGATGTTTCTTTTGGAAATATAATATCGTTGTGAGGGTCAGCTCCAAAGGTATTTTCACCCTCTTTCAACCAAAATAAACCAGCTAAATTTAGCCATCCATTTTCTGATTTCAGATTTGCGACTCGCCCCTGGTGCCAGTGATTTATTTCTTTTACGTAGTTTTCTTGGGCAAATATAGAGATTCGAATAGAAGATAAAACAATTAATACCCCAGCTATAAAAATATTTTTCATGTCAATTCGATGTTTTAGTAATCAAACAAATGTAAAGAATCATTAATTTCTCAAAATTAAAAAAATCATTTGCAAGCAAGCAAAAGTCCCTTGAAAATTGATACACAAAATTAAATAAAATACTTAGTCTATCAAATTAATAGATTGTTATTTTTTCCATTGGAGTGTCTCCATGATATGCTTAGCATCCTCTTTCATAAAATCAATCATGGGACGCAAAGAATCGTTTTTGGTAGCAGTCATCAAATACACCGCTCCTCTGAGATAATGACGGCTACTATCTGTCAAAAAAAACTGATACGGAGTAGGCACTTCGCCCTCCAACTCGAAAACGACGGCTTTTTTACCATTTTGGGTCAAATACAACTTATCTGTAATTGAAGATGCCTTTTTATCGTGGTTGAACGCCAATTTGGCAGCATCAATCATCAATTTTTGTAGTTTTTCTTGATTATTCTGAAGGGGTTTGTAGGTAAACTGAATGCGAGTATCTAATTGAGGATAATAAACAATAATCCAATGCGGTTCTGCATTTTTGAAAGTATCCAATTGAATAATGGCAGACTTGGAGTATTCAAATGAAAAAGGATGCCCTCCTTCAAGTTTTTGATATTCATGTGTAGGCAAATCCAATCGGTTATAGCCTTTGGGTTTTGGCGAAAAATCGGGCGTAGAAGAGCCTGTACAAGCCAAAAGATAGACACAAAAACACAAAAATCCCAGTTTTGAAATTTTTTTCATTCAATTAAAAATGTTAAAACCATCTACTTAAATTATCAAGAGACAAATATTGGCGATGATTATATAAAAATATTTTTAGTACAAAAATACACCAGCCGATGCAGAGCCATCTAAAATAACCTTAATATGCTCATTCAGAGTAGTTGAAAGAGAATAGCCCACAAAATCTGCCGAGACTGGATATTTTGGATGATTTCTATCAACAATGACAGCAATTTGAAGTTTTTTTATAGGGACAGACAAAAATGGCTGCAAACTAAATGCCAAGGTTTTTCCGGTATTTAAGACATCATCACATAAAACGACATTTTTATCCTGAAAATTATCTACATTCGATTGAATCTGGATAATCGGCTGAATCGAAGACGTTTTATCAAAATCAACCATGGCTAATTCAACCTTTATTTGAGCTATTTTGGAAAGTTCCTCTGCCAAAATTTTGGCAAAAGTATATCCTTCCCCCACGATTCCGGCAATTACGATGGCTTTTTCATCAAAATTTTGCTCATATACTTGAAAAGCAATTCTTTTGATTTTTTGTAAAGTTTGACTAAAATTTAATAATTGATTCGACATATTTTAATGAAATTTAGACAAAAAAACGATTCCTGAAAGCAAATAAAGAATAACATTCAGTATATCAACGTGATAAATAAAAAAAACATATCCGTAAAATCAGTTTTTTGGCATAATTTATGCACTGAATTTGGATAGTAGAGCAAATATAATGAAAACTTAATTATCTATGAAGTTCAATATACACTTAATAACTGCTATCTTTTGTCTATTATTGGGCAGTTATAAAGGTTTATCTGTTGAAGCAGTAGAAAGCACCCAAGAAGCCAAAGAATTAACAGAAAGTATTTTACAATCCTTTAAAAACGGAAATTCTAAATTATTGGCAAGCTGTTTTAACCAAAAAATAGAATTGGTGATTGATTCTGAAAAAATAGATTTTCAAAAAATAACCTCCGAGCAGGCAGAACAGATATTAAAAACCTTTTTTCAGAAAAATCCCCCCATAGCCTTTCAATTTGTGTTTCAGGGTGGTTCGAGTGCCAATTTGAAATATAGTGTCGGGAATTATAAAAGTCGAAAAAAAGACTTTATGGTATATATTTTGGCAAAAAGAATAGATAAAAAGCATTTTGTCATCGAAACAATACAATTTAGGGAAGGCTAATGAATTGATTCCACAAGCCATCCAAAATCTTCTTTATAAATTATTGACCTAAGGCTCGAATTTATCGTAGCCTTTTTCTATTTTTGCACTTAAAATCCGTTAAAGAATTTTTTTTAATCATTCAAAAATATTTAATATACCCCTCAAATGATAGTAAAAACAAAAAAATTTGCCTTAGACAAAAAGGAATATCTTAGCATAGCTTTCAAAAGACATCTACAAAAAGATTGGAAATGGTTATTAATTCCGGCAGGGGTATTCGTGTTGGGTCTGGTGCTTCACTTCACGGGTACATACAAAAACTGGTGGATTCCGGTTGTGTCGGTGATTGGAGCTGGATTGTATTTGTTGTTTTGGTATGCTCAATTTTATGCAGCAACACAAATGGAGCAGAACAAACAAATGTTTGATAAATTCTTATACGAAATTGATAGCCGCCAAATATTAGTTAAAATCAATCAAAAAGAGGGAGGAATTATCAAATGGGATACAATCAAGGAAGTAGAAAAGCGTGAAAGTGCCTTTCTACTTATCATTGGAAAGGGTCAATTTTTACATTTCCCTTTTCATGTATTCAACAGCGAGCATGATTTAAGACTTTTTGAGTCTATCTTAAAAAGAAAAGAATTGCTCAAATAATTCATTGATTTAAAAATCGCTTTGCCTCGGAGATTGTTGAGTTGTACTCGGCATAATCGAGGCATTTTTTATACAATATTTCTGCTTTTTTAGGGTTATGATTTCGAACCGAAATTCGTGCCAATCCTGCCAATGCCATGGCATAATAATCCTCATGAATTCCGTTTGATGGCATCAATTTAAGTACATTATTATACATTTCTGCAGCGGCCTTGTCGTTCTTTTGATACTTTTCCTGAACAATTCCTTCAAAAAGCATCCCTGCCAAAGCAAAAACTTTATTTTTCTTTAAAAGTTGAATAAAATCTTCTGCTTCTTGGTACTTTCCTATCATCAAGAGGCTTTCTGTATGTCGGGTCAAGTAATATAAATTATTGGGATAATGATTATGCAACCAAGTAGAATAATAAAAAGCTTTACTATAATTGGACTCATATTTCAGATTTATTCCTGTCAAATAATAAGCAGCCTCCGTTCGGGAAAATACAGATTTTGCAACTGCGTGTTCGAGATAGTTTAATCCGATTTTCTTATTCCCCTCTTCAAAAAAGAACATCAAAGGCTTCACGACAGCGTGAGTTTCGGGAAATTGTACCCTATAAAAATTATACACACCAGAAGTAAACAAAAACTCAGGGTTTTTCTGTATCAATTCATTGCCATCCAAGAAATACTTATATGCTTTTCTTGCTTCATTGACGGCTTTGATTTGTTCTTTATTATGCGTAAGCACCAAGGCTTTGTAGCCATGTGAAGCCAATAAGAAAAACGTAGCCTCCGCTTTTTTATCTGCATCTGTAAGCATTTTTTCAGAAGCCCCGATACAATTATCAAGTAAATCTAAGTAAATACCCAATTGCTTGGGATGCTGCTCGATTGGAAAGTTTTGCCAATTCAGTACAACGGCACTTAACAAATATTGTACAGGGTGTTTGGCATATTTGGTCTTAATTGGAGCAAAAATTGCCTCTGCACTGGCAAAATCATAATTATACATCAAGTCTAAGCCTTTGATAATTTGAGACTTGGTGTAAGAATCATTTAATAATTGAGCGGAAGAGTCGAAAGATAATAATAATAATAAAGAATATAAAGTCAGGATTTTTTTCATTGATGAAAGCTTGTTTATTCAGTAACGCAAAAACTACAAAAAAAGCCTCACGAGGAGGCTTTTTTTACAAGAATTTTTCGGAAAGAGCAATAAATTAATTATTTGCTTCCAAAAAGTTCAATACATCGGTACGATTTTTTGTGTTTACACCAGCAGATTCCATTGCTTTTACAGCCGACTTCTCAATAGTGATGTAAGAGAAAGTAAGATCCGTTTGTGGAGCATATACATCTGCATTACCTTCACCTTTAGCATTATAAAGGAAAGTAACTTCTCCGGTTTTAAATCTGAAATCGATTTTGTCAGAACCACCGAAAGTTGCAAATGGCAACGCCACGAAATCAGTACCAACCTTTACATAAGCCCATACCATCATAGTCGCTTTGATGTTTGCATCTGCTTGAGTAACAGCTCCTCTTTTGACAGT